>JAQUCY010000017.1 GCA_028685975.1 Acholeplasmataceae bacterium
ATAGTTCTATATGTTTTGGAATCTTTTGGAGCTTCAGTTTCATCATCCCATCCCATTAACCATAATGCGTACTTATAAGCGTTAATTTCTTTCTTAAACTGTTCATAGATTTGTTTCATATAATTCTCCTTTTAGTTTTTTATAACAAAAACGTAGTTGCTAAACCTAGATATACAAGTAGCGAAAAAACATCATTGATAGTCGTCATAAATGGGCCAGAGGCAACAGATGGATCAATATTAAATTTCTTAAAGATAATCGGGATAACAGAGCCTGTTAAAGTTCCAATAAATAAACTTATTAACAAAGTTACACCTACTATTGAACTTATTTGAAATGCTCTTGGTTCCTTTAAAATAACTAGAAAAATATAGGCAACTAAAAATCCAAATGCGGCTGTTATAATTGTATTGATTAACCCAATCGAAAGTTCTTTTAACAGTTGTCTTTTTAAAATCAATTTAGGATTAAGGCTGATATTAATTACAGTTGAGGCCAGGGATTGAGTAGATATATTACCTGAAGTATCAAAAATCATTGTTTGGAAATATGATAATACCAATACACTAGCAATAGTTGCTTGAAAACTAGATAATATCGATGAAGTAAACAAATCTAAGAATAATAAAATTAACAGCCAAGGTAGTCTACTTTTCATTTTATCTATTGCTCTAGGGTTTGGTTTGGTTTCTTTAGTTGAGGCTAAGTTATGGTAAGTTTCTAATGCTCCTTCTTTTAAAAGGTCTAATGCATTTTCTGCTGTAAAAACTCCTCTTAAATGACCAAAATGGTTCAATATTGGCACCATTTCCAAGTCATATTTTTGAACCGTATCAATCGCTTCATCAATTTGGGTATCTTCTTTTAAATAATGAAATGTTTTATCCATCAAAGATTCCATTTTCTTAGGACTTCTCGCAATTATCATATCCTTTAAATCAATGACCCCTAATAGTTTTGTCTTTTTGTCTATTACATAAACATAATCTATCATGGTTTCTTCTTGACTTTCTAAGACAATTTTATTCATAGCGTCTTTGACATCACTGTCAGGGGCTACTGTAATATAGTTATTATTTAAATAATTCAACATTGGATGAATCTTTCTCATACAAACACCTCCAATAGTAATAGAGTTATTCCATAATAAATCAAAATACTTGAAATATCGGCGATAGTAGTTAATAAAGGTCCTGATGCATTTGCTGGGTCAAAGCCAAGTTTATGTAAGAATTTTGGCAATAAAGTGCCAATTGAATTACAAATTATTAAGCTAAAGAACATGCTGATTCCAACCGCTGTCCCAAACAACAAGCCGTTATGATTTAAAGTTGAATTAAGTGTAATAATTACCATTGTGAACAAAAAGCTAACAAACCCCATTAATAATCCAATTAATATTGAAGATTTAAATTCTTCTTTAGCATGAAACATATAATTTTTTTCTTCACCTATGTTAAGAAAAACAAGTGATGTGGAAAGCGTTTGTGTTCCAAAGTTTCCCGCCATATCTAAGATAAGAGGTTGAAAGATAATAATAATCGTATAAGTCGATAAAACGCCTTCAAAACCACTCATAATCGCAGCGATTGGTAAATCAAAAACGACTAATAATAATAACCAAGGTAATCTTGATAAAGCACTTTTTACTAAACTAGCGCCATAAGACTCACTTAACCCAGATAACTTTTGAACGTCTTCAATTGCTTCTTCTTCATACACGTCTAAAGCATCATCTAAAGTAATCATTCCAAGTAACCGATTATCTTCAGATACAACTGGCATTTGGTAAATCCCTTCTTCTTGAATTGTATTAGTAACATCATCTACATCATCAGAATCATAAACCGATACACTTGTTTCATATAGTTCTTCGATTCGCATTGGTGACTTGGCTTTAATAAGTTTTTTTAACGGAACAACCCCTAAAAATATACCATTTTTATCTGTAACAAACATTGTTTGAATAGATTCCACATCTGGCGCTTCCTTAACCAATATTTTCATCGCTTCTTTAACATCTTGTTCAGGTTTTAATAAGATGATGTTAGAAGTCATAATTGACCCTGCTTCATCCTCATCGTAATCAATTAAAGCTTGAATATCTTCTCGGTCTTCATCATCTAACCCTTCAATCCAAGTTTCAACCTTATCACTGTCTGATTCTTCAACGATATCAACAACATCATCTGGCTCCATTAACTCAATAATATCAGTAACCTCAGTGGTCTCTAAAGATTCTAAAATCTCAGAAGCTTCACTTGGTACAATATACGTTAACAGCTCCGCTTTATCTTCATTAGAAAGTAGATCAAACATTTCCTGTTGTTCTGATTCAGATAAACTATTATAAAGATTTGCTAAATCATAGCCATGTAAGGTTTTAAGATATTCTATTTTTTCTTCTAATCCTAGATTTATATAAGTATCTTTCATAAAATCACCTAATTCAAGTATACAAAAAATACACAAAAAATAACAGTTAAAAAAGAAAAAAGCATCTCCAAAAAGATGCTTTTACATAAATTAAGTTTATTTGTATTGCAATTCATATAAAGAATAGTAAATACCACCTAGATTTAATAGTTCTTGATGAGAACCACTTTCTTTAATTTCACCTTTTTGCATAACATAGATTTTATCTGCTTTTTGAATGGTTGAAAGTCTATGTGCAACCACAATCATTGTTGAAATTTTCATCATTTTTTCTAGTGATTCTTGAATAATTTCTTCAGTTTCACTATCAATGTTAGCGGTTGCTTCATCAAGGATCATGACTGTTGGTTCATAAACTAAGGCTCTTGCGAAACTTAAGAGTTGACGTTGACCTGTTGAGAAGTTATTTCCACGTTCTCTAACGATATGATCGTATGAATCGGGTAATTTTTCTATGAAGGTATTTGCCCCTACATATTCTGCAGCTTTAATTATCTTTTCGTCACTAACGGTCTTATCAGCTAAGGTAATATTTTCTTTAATGGTACCCGTAAATAAGAACACATCTTGAGGCATTTGTCCTATTTCTCTTCTTAATGAATCAAGATTAATCTTTTTAATGTCAATACCATCAATCAGAATTTGTCCTTTAATCGTATCATAGTTTCTAACGATTAAATTCATGATAGTCGTTTTACCTGAACCAGTTGCCCCCACAAATGCTACTGTATCATTAGGGTTGATTTTAAATGAAACGTCTTTTAAAACCCATTCATCTTTAATATAGTAAAACCAAACATTTTTAAACTCAATCTCACCTTTAAAATCAACTAAATCTACAGCTTCAGGATCGTTGATAATTTCAGGTTTTGTGTCTAAAACATCAAAGACCTTTTCTGCACTTGCAAATGCAGCTTGTAAAATATTAAAATCCTCAGATAAATTTTGTAGTGGACGATAAAAGTCATTCGCATATAAATACATTGCGGACATTGAGTTAACTGCAACAACTAATGTAGCAATCTCTTCTACTGTGCTAAATGGCATTAAAATAATATCCGTTGCCATGTAATAAATAACTAACAGTGACGCTGCCATACTAATTAAAAACATCAATGGTCGATAAATCGCGAACATTGATAATTCGATCAAGTGTTCTCTTTTTAAACGTTTGTTTCTTACGGTAAATTGAGCTAGTTTCTTTTCTTCTTGATTAAACACCTGTGTTAATTTGACTCCACTAAGATTCTCTGACAAGTAAGCATTCATGTTTGAATTTTCATTTCTAACTTTACGATATTGTTTTCTAGCTAGCCTACGATACCCAAAAGTTAGTACTGCTACAAATGGTAATGTAATTCCCATGATTAATGTGACTTGAACATTAAGAACCAGCATAATTACAAATTGAACAACTAACATTAACATATTTCTAATCAAGTTAGTCAATACCGACGTATACATTTCCGAAAGCGTGTTGGTATCATTGGTTACTCTTGTGACTAGTTTTCCTATGGGAATTTGATTAAATTGGCCCAAAGATAAAACTTCAATGTGCTCATAAACTTCTGATCTAAGTTTATGAACAATTTTCTGGCCTGCAACTTGAAGCAATAAATTTTGAACATAAGTTAAAACTAACGCAATCGCTACAATTATTAAGAATAAAAGAATAATTCCACCAATCAACCAATATTTTTCAACTTCACTATTTGGTTGATCAATGACATTCATAGTCATTCTAACTAGTAACGGACTAATGCTTGATGTAGCAACGTCTATCAACATCAATAATAATGCAATAATAAAGTTCTTTTTATAAGGACCAGCATAAGTTAATAATCGTTTAAAGATGACGGAATCACGTTTCGTTCTAGTGGTTTCTTGAAAATCACGCATTACCAGTCACCTGACTTTCTAAAGTTTGTCTTTCTACCATATCTTGGTATAACGGACTACGGTTCATCAACTCTTGATGAGTTCCAACATCAACTAAAAAGCCTTTGTCTAATAAGACGATTCTATCTAGCTTTTTAACCGTGGATATTCTATGGGCAATCACAATCGTTGTCTTACCCTTTCTAATTTGTTTTAAGTTATTTAAAATGGTTTCTTCAGTGTTGGTGTCAACCGCACTAACGGAATCGTCTAATATCAAAATTGGTGCGTCTTTCGCTAAAGCTCTTGCGATTGAAATACGTTGTTTCTGTCCACCAGAAACAGTAACACCTCTTTCACCTAAAACTGTATCAAAACCTTCTTTAAATGCCACAATATTATCATAAACATCTGATAATTTTGCAGCTTCATAAATCTTATCTATAGGCATATCTTGTTCACTAAACCCAATATTATCCTTAATTGTTGTAGAGTATAGAAAGTTATCTTGAGGAACATAGGCAATATGCTTTCTTGTGCTCTTTACAGTTAAATCCATCATGTCATAATCATCTAAATATACGGTTTCAGCATCCACATTATAAACCCTTAAAAGTAAATCCACAAATGTTGATTTACCTGACCCGGTTCTACCTAGAATACCAATTGATTCCCCAGCATTAATTTTCAAGTTAATGTTATTTAAAACTTGTACATCAGGTGCATCAGGATAACTAAAACTAAGATTCTTAAACGTAACTGCTCCAATTAAATTTTCTGCAACTAGATTGCCTTCTTTAAGTATTGGTTTACTATCTAAAAATTCACTAACTCGCTTATAACTAGCTTGTGCTTGACTTCTAAAATTAGCATATTGAGTTAATGCCATAACAGGCCAAATCAAAGTACCAAACAATGCATAAAATTCAAATAATTGACCGCTGGATAGTCCACCATTAATGGCAATATATGCACCAACACCAATGATAGTCATCATAGTTAAGTTAATAAACACAGTGATAACTATATTCACCCAAATCATTGTCTTAACGAAATCCATATGTTTATTGTAAAAATCATCATTTATTTCTTTAAATCTATAGGCTTCAGTTGCTTCTTTAACAAACGCTTTGATAACTTGAATCCCTGAAAATGATTCTTGAGTAAAATCACTCATATGTTCAAAGGCATCTTGTCTTAATTTAAATTTAAGACGCATTTTTTTAATAATAAAGAAAGCCGTAATTCCTAGAAAAAACAAAGGAATAGTTGACACTAAAGTCAATTGCCAATTCATGTCAATCATTCTTACAATCACTAGAATACCTAAAAACAGGGAATCAAACAACAATAAGGTTCCCCGGCCAAAACTCATTCTTACCGCGTCTAAGTCATTAGAAAAGTAAGCCATCAAGGCGCCGACTTTATGCGTTTGATAAAAGGGTTGATCTAACTTCAAAGAATGAATATATAGTTGTTCTCTTAAATCATATTCAACTCTTCTACTGGTTCCCATTACTAGTAATCTCCAGGCAATTCTACCAATCACCATAATACCCACAATAATGGAAAAAGTTTCGATAAATTTCGTCAAGCCTTGAGAACCAACTGTTCCCTCTTTCAAATCGTCGAAAAGAGTACCTAATAAATTCGGAATTTGAATTTGATAATAGTCTACTATTAATAAGGAAATCACGCCTAATATAAGAGGTATACTATACTTCAAATAATATTTATTGATATGTTTACCAAATATCATTTTTACCCTCCTTTAATGATAAGTCGCTTATATTATATTACCATAATTTTATAAATTTTATCAATTGGATATAGACTTTTTATTATTTTTCTTTAAATATTTTTTTTGATGTATAATATATTACATATGGAGGTATAGAAAATGGATATCGTAGAGCGATTTATAAATTACGTGAAAATAGATACGCAATCAAACGAACGTTCTCAAACTTGCCCGTCCACTGAAAAACAAAAAGATTTAGGAAATCTTTTATTAAAGCAATTAAAAGAAATGGGAATACCATCTTTTATGGATGAAAATGGCTATGTTTATGGGAAAATCAACAAAACGACAGAAGGTAAAAAAGCAATCGGTTTTATTGCACATATGGATACGTCACCTGATGCACCAGGTGCTAATGTGAACCCAAGAATAATTAAAAATTACGACGGTTCTACTATTAAATTGAACAAAGATTTAAGTATGAGTACTGAGTCATTCGAATCATTAAAGCATGTGATTGGTGAAGATATTATTGTGACTGACGGTAATACCTTATTAGGTGCTGATGATAAAGCGGGTATTGCAATTATCATGGATTTCGCGGATAAAGTAATAAAATCAGATTTACCTCATGGTGATATCTACATTGGGTTTACACCAGATGAGGAAATTGGTAGAGGTGCCGACTTATTTGATTTAGAATTCTTTAAAGCTGATTTTGCCTATACTTTAGATGGTTCTAAGGTAGGTGGAATTGAATATGAAAACTTTAATGCTGCCAGCGCCGCTATCAAAATTATTGGTCAATCCATTCACCCCGGTAGTGCTAAGAATAAATTAATTAACGCGATGCATTTAGCAATGGAATTTCATAACATGTTACCCCCTTTTCAAAACCCAGCATTTACAGAAGGCAGAGAGGGATTTAATCATTTAAGTGGCATGACTGGTGAAGTTGAAGTAGCTTACTTAAACTACATCATCAGAAACCATGATATGAAAGAGTTTAAACGTCAACAAGCTTTTTTCTACGATGTTAAAGATTACTTAGATCACAAATATGGATATAACTGTATTGAAGTAACCATTAAGGAATCCTATTTAAATATGTATGAAGTTTTAAAGAAGGATATGACACCTGTAGAGCTTGCAAAACAGGCAACGATAAGAGCTGGTGTCGAGCCATTCAGTGACCCAATTAGAGGAGGCACCGATGGTGCTAGATTAACTTATATGGGCTTACCTACGCCTAATTTAGGTACGGGTGGGTTTAATTTCCATGGACGTTATGAGTTTGCGAGTATAAACCAAATGAAAAAAGCAGTTAATATCTGCTTAGAAATAATTAAATATTAACAAAGAGCACCTGGCTGGTGCTTTTTATTTTTTTACTTAAACAAATAAACGACACCTATAATGACACCCATATAAATAATACAGATTATAGTATATTTAATTAAGTACTCTTTAAATCTTTCAGGGTACAGTTTCGTGACAAACTTAAAAGTAATTAAGCTGGCAAGAGAACCAATGATTGTTCCCATTGCACCAATATTGACGCCTTGTAGTAATTTAAACATGAATTCAATAGGGGTAAACTTAGACAATAAGATAGCGGCAGGAACATTTGATATTACTTGGCTAACCAATATACCCATAAAAAATACACGGTATTCATTATTTAAGAAAGATTGAAAGAAGTTTTTAACCGTTCCCATTTGACTAATATTCCCAGTGAAAATGAAAAACATAACAAATGTTAATAACAATTGATAATCTACTTTTTTAAACTGTTCTTTTCCAAATATCAACCCTAAAACCACAACAATTATAAGACTAATCCAAGCTGGGATAATCCCTAGTACTGTCAATATAGCGACTAAAAACATAATAAAATAGATGACTAAGCGATAATCTTTTATTTTAACTTCTTCTACAATAGGTTCAACAAGATCTTGTTTGAAAATAAGGAGAACCGTTAAAACCAATAAAATGAAACCTGTAATCGTAATTACTGAGGTGTTTTTAATAAATTCCCAAAAATCTAGATTATAATTCGTATATAGGTAAATGTTTTGGGGATCTCCCATGGGAGTTAGAGCTGATCCTAAGTTGGCCGCAATTGTCATTAATATCACAATTATGATTGATTCGCGTGAGCGGTTAATTTTTGCTAAAACAAATAACATGAATGGTACTAAGGTTAACAATACTGCATCATTTGTAAGTAACATCCCTAAAAAAAACGAAGCCATAATTATTATCAAGGCAATAACACGCATATCCTTTAAATGCTTAACCATCTTTACCGCAATCATATTAAACAATCTTTGGTCCGTCATGCCTTGAACTGATAACATTAACGAAAACATAACGACTAATACTTCAATATTGATATAGTCTATGTACCCTCGATTTATCGGAACAAACAGCACAGACACTACTGCAGCTATAAATGCAATTAAAAACACTTTATCTTGGTAAAAGAACCTTATTATTTTTTTCACAAATACCTCTTTTTATGGCAACATATGACCTACTCATGATAAATTATACACTTAATTTAAAGTTTATCAATAATTAAAAAAGTCATCTCTCGCAAGATGACTTTTAGCTATTATATTTTAAAAAATTCAATGACTTTTTTAACTTCCTCATCCCAAAATTCCCAGTTATGAGTTCCAGGTCTCGTGATATAAGTATGCTTAATTTTTAATTCATTTAAATGTTTAACAAATTTTTGATTATCTTGAAACAAGAAATCTTCAGTTCCACAAGATATGTATATATCTGCTTGTTGATTGTATGATTTCGTTAATTCAAATAAATCATTTTCTGGCTCTAGAGTCTCTCCAAAAATTGTATCAAATAAAACAATTCGATCTGGACTCAATCTTTTTCTCATGTTTCTCACATCTAAAGCCCCTGAAAAGCTTGCAGCTTTACTAAATTTTTCCTGATAGGTAAACAGAGCTTTTAAAGCACCATATCCACCCATAGATAACCCCGCAATATAAGTTCTTTCTCGAGGAACATCTAAATTAAATGTTTTATTCATAATATCTGGTAATTCTTTTGTTAAAAAACTAAAACTTTTTACCCAGTTTTTTGCATCTGTATAATAAACATTATACGCCGATGGCATAATCACCATTACTTGTTTGCCACTAACATATTTTTCTATATTCGAAAATCTTACCCAGTTTGAATAATCACCTGAATGACCATGTAATAAATATAAAACTTGTAGTTTTTCATTGTCTCTGTTTTCTGGAAGAATAATATTCACATTAGTTCCTTTATCTAAAACTTGACTATGAAAGTTCATTTGAATCAATGCCATTTTTATACCCCTTTGAAATCGTGGATATCATCCACTATTATTTTAATTAAATCTGTAGCATAAGTTAAGTTAACCCCTTCTACAGTTTCTTCGTGTGTTAAATAGATATATGCTTCGCCAGTTTCCTCAGCAGCAATAATTTTCCCGTCTTCTATGACAAGCGCCAGTGGGTTATTAAATAAAATATGTGAGTCAAAACTTAACTGATTTTCAAGCTCATCTTTTAAACTGATAATTAATGATGTATTGATTTGATAAAACAAAACTTTTTCGGTAATTAATTTCTTGGGAAGATGTTCCATAAAGTTTGCGTAATCAGAGTTAATCATGTCATGACCCTTTTTTAAAGCCTTAAACACATCAACCTTTTGATAACCCCATGGTGAATAACCAACCATACGCTTCTTTAACTCAATTTCGTACTCTGGTTTATTATGTTTGTAATAAGGATGCACAAATAAACGGTATTTATTAACCACCTTCAGTAAACCTTCAAAGTTCATTCTATGGTCTTTAAAATCCACTAAAAATCCATTCATATAAGGTTTAATATATTGGTTCATATGAATTAAGGCAAACGGATAAAAACTCATTACCATAATTGGTCTATTCATTGGATTAACAACTTTTCCTAATCGTTTAATCGCCCGCTTATTGTCAACCTTAGTTTCTATTAAGAAACCAATATCTTTTGGCAATTGCTTATGGTATTCATTTAATGTTTCAATTGTATCTGTTAATGTTTCACCATCCAAGACTTGTCTAGCCTGTTTTAATTCTTTTAATGTGTTTCTCTTAATATGTAAGTTCTTATCATAAGTTCTTCCTAAAGATTCATCATGATTCACAACAATATACTTGTCTTGTGTCATATGAACATCCATTTCAATGTAGTCAGCACCAACACTATAGGCTTTAATGGCTGCTTTAAGACTATTTTCTACTTGGTCATCATGAATCCCTCTATGGGCTACAATTATTGGTAGTGAAGTAAAGTCAGAATCTATCTCAACAGCCTCCAAGTTTTCTCCTAAGACCCCATCACTCCCCGCAAGTACTGCTTGATATAATTCTACTTGATTATTTACCCTTATAATAACTTTAATACCTCTTAAGTGGAATTCGCGAATAACATTTTGATTGGCATAACTAATATCTAAGCATACTGTGAAAGCATGTATAAAGAACAATTCTTTTGCGAATTTATCGATATCGTTAAAACTTCTTTTGGGTTCATAGATTAATCTTGTGTACGGATATATAGAATAAATTTCTTGAACAACTCTTTTATTTGAAGATATTATAAAAATATCATAATGATCCTTAAATTTTAAATAACCAGCTACTTGGCGTGCTAGTTTGACTTCATTTATTTCTATTAAATTTAATCCTTTTAAAATATTCTTACGGTCAAACTCTTTTAAGTATCGAATATCTGCATAATCGCTTGAATCAATGTATACAATTTTTTTCAAAGCGCCACCTACTTCATGTAAATTGTATTATAAATCATAACGCTTTTTTTTTCAATTAGTAACCTCTATATTATTTGACTTTTTCTAATAATTTTGTTAAAGTTTTCCGTAGTGGAGGTTACAGCAATGAACGAACTTAGAACTTGGTTGTTGGAACAGTTTGATGAAATAGTCAATCCCTTAGCATCAGACTTTTTAATGCGTTTTACCATGATAATCCTATGGATCCTAGTCGGATACATAGCCATGAAAATTTTATCTTTCTTATTTTCATCAAGATTAACCAAACGTTTTAGAGGAAATGATGATAAACATGCAGAAACTATCACAAGGATGATTTCAAATCTGGCAGGCTTTATTTTAATTATATTTTTAATTTTTGTTATCTTAAACGAACTCGGTGTTGATATCGCAACGATAATAGCTGGTGCAGGAATTGTTGGGTTAGCGGTTGGGTTTGGTGCTCAAGAGTTAATAAAAGATTTAATTAGTGGATTTTTCATTATTGCTGAACGGATTTTTTCAGTTGGAGAACCAATTGAGTATGATGGATTTGTTGGTAGAGTACAACGGATTGGATTAAGAACGACTAGAATTCAAAACTGGAAAAGTGAAGTTATGATTGTTAACAACAGTGACATACGTTCTGTTAAAAACTTAGCTAGAAATAACTCCACTGGTGTTATTTTATTTAAAGTCGCATATGGAACTGATTTATCCATCTTTGGAGATGACTTTACTGATCATTTAAACGCCGTAAGTTACAAATATGACCAAATGATTGGGGTCCCAACTTTATCTGGTATTACAGATATGACTGATGGAGGAATCACTCTAAGAGTTACTTTCACAACTGTGAACTTTCAACATTATTCTATTGAGAGAGCACTTAAAAATGATATCTATGATTACCTCATGAAACGTAAGGTCAGCATGCCCGGGTATAGCATAAAAATCGATTAAGTAGTATAATATAGGTACCTTGATATTAGAAATACTTTTAATTTATTATTAATTGATATAAGGAGCAATAAACTATGAAAATTGTAATTAATGAAAAACATGAAATTAATAATCTGGTTTCAAATGAAATTATTCGGCTAGTTAAATCAAACCCTCAAGCCGTTTTAGGATTAGCAACAGGTGGAACACCTCTGGGTATTTATGAGGAACTTATCAAAGATCATCAAGAAAATAAAACAGACTATAGTAAAATTATTACATTTAACTTAGATGAATATTATGATTTAGATCCCTCACATCCTGAATCTTATCATTCCTATATGCATAAGAATTTATTTTCAGGCATTAATATTAACAAAGATAACACACACTTTCCAGATATGAATAATCCTGAGTCATACACTAATCTTATAGAACAACATAAGATAGACTTCCAAATTCTTGGGGTTGGTTCAAATGGACACATCGGATTCAATGAACCTGGTACTTCTTTTGAATCAATTACCCATTATGTTACTTTAGCTGAAAGCACAAGAAAAGATAATGCGAGATTCTTCAATTCACTTGATGAAGTACCTACTAAAGCAGTAACCATGGGTCTTAAAGATATCATTAGATCTAAACGGATTGTTTTGATTGCTTTTGGTGCAAATAAAGCACAAGCTATTAAACAATTAGTTGACGGCACAGAGTCGGAAACATGGCCAGTGACTATTTTACAACGTCACCCATATGTTACGCTTTATTTAGACAAAGAAGCTGCAAGTTTACTTTAATCACTAAACAGTAAAAAAACATCCATCTACACTAAACAAGATTTAGTGTCATCGGATGTTTTTTTACTGTTTTATTCTACCTTATCGTCAACTGGTTTTGGTTTAATATAGTGAGAATAATAATTTGATTTATCGATTTGTTTGCTTCTGGCAATGGTAAGCGATCCTTCCGGAATATCTTTAGTCACGGTAGATCCTGCTGCAATAAAGACGTTAGATGATATTTTAAGTGGGGCGACCATATTTACGTTACAACCAATAAAAACACCGTCCCCAATTTCTGTTTGATGTTTATTTACACCATCAAAGTTTACGGTTATTGATCCACATCCAAAATTAACTCTTGAGCCAACTTTTGCGTCGCCAATATAAGATAAATGAGAAGCTTTCGTATCTGAACCTATAGTAGAGTTTTTAACCTCGACGAAGTTCCCAATACGATTTCTTGGACCGATAACCGCGTGATTTCTTAAATGTGCGAATGGTCCAATGGTTGTTTCTTCATGTACTTCAGAATCGTATACTAAGCTATGTTTAATTTGAGCACCTTCATGAATTACAGAGTTATGAATTTCTGTATTAGGTCCAACAATCGTATGTGCTTTAATAATACTTTTACCGGTAATCGTTGTATTCGGCAAGATAGTTGCAGAAGGTTCAATTTTCACATCATGTCCTAAGGTAACTGTATCTGGATTAATGATGTTAACACCATTGACCATATGATCTTTATTAATTAGCTCTCTTAAATATTTTTCAGCTTGGCTAATTTGATATAAATCATTAACACCCATTGCTTGCCAAGAATCTCTAATCGTAAATACACCTATTTTACGTTCTTGATTTAATAATTCAACAATGTCTGTTAAATAGTATTCACCTTTAACATTGTTTGTTTGAACTCTATCTAATGCACTAAATAAGATTTCATTATTCACAACATAGACGCCACTATTGATTTCATGAATTTGTTTTTGGTACTCATTACAATCTCTATCTTCTACTATTTTTTGAATAACATTGAATTTATTTCGTACAATTCGACCATATCCTTTAGGATTATCGACAATCGTTGAAACCACTGTTACATCATTGCCCATCTCAATATGAGATTTAATAATTTTATTGGTTAACTTCACTGTCATTAATGGCATGTCACCAGGAACAATTAATGTTACCCCTGGTTTATCTATTAAATATTCTCGTGCAGAATTAACGGCATCTGCAGTTCCTTTTTGTTCTATTTGTTCGCAAAAAGTAACTCTCCCATCTAAAATTTCTTGAAAAACTTCTTTTTTATAACCGACAACGACAACTACTTCGTCAATAATACCACTTTTTTCAAATTTTTCGACTATATATTCAATAATTGGTTTTCTTAAAATTGGATACGCACATTTTGGTATCTCACTTTTCATCCTTGTCCCTTTACCAGCAGCTAATACTAAAGCATAATTTTTCATTATATGACTCCCTCTTTTTTTATTAATTCCACGATATGGTTAATTTGTTCGTTTAATATTTTTTCATCTTTATAACTCATGGTCACTCTCACAAGTGGTTCAGTTCCACTTGGTCTAATTAATACTAAATAATCTTTGTTGAATATTTTTTTTACTTTTTCTATTTCTTCTATAATCAACGGTTGATTCAAGACACTTTTATCAACATTTTTGATATTAATCATTTGAAATGGATACTTCTTAATATGTGCTAACGAATTGTCTAAATTGATATTTTCTTCTGAAAGTATTTTAAGCATATATAAAGCCAAAAGTATCCCATCTCCACTATGAAATAGGTGTCGTAAAATTATGTGTCCGGAGGCCTCTCCTCCTAAAGTATAATTATGGTCTTCTAACTCTTTAAATACGTACTTGTCTCCAACATCTGTCAAACTTACTTTTATATTTTCTTCCTCAAAAGCCTTAATAACGCCCGGATTGCTCATTTTAGTAAGAACGACCTGGTCATAATTAAGTAATTGATATTTCTTCATGTATTTTGCGTAAATATACATCATTAAATCCCCATCAATCACTTCACCATTTTTGTTAACAATCAAACAGCGATCGGCATCACCATCAAAGGCAAACCCAATATCTAATTTATCTTCAATCACTTTATTTTGAAGAAATTCTATTGACGTTGAACCACAACGAACATTGATATTCTTACCATCTGGTTCAATATTATAACCCATAACATCTTTTAAATACTTACTAAATAGAAGAGGCGCAACCTTATATGCTGCACCATTTGCGGCATCAAAACCAACTCTTAAATTATTAATATTTAAATCCAGTGAATCAATAAAGCTTAAATACGCTTCTAAAACAAAATTAATTTGATTAAAAGCGCCTTTTTCTTTAACAATTAATGGTTTACCATTATCAATAAAATCTTCCAACATCAATTCTATTTGGTCTTTGGTTTTATGACCATCAATAAATAGTTTAATCCCATTATCTGTGTAAGGATTATGAGATGCAGTAATCATTATTCCTAATACTTTTTTATAAGCACTATAATAAGCGATCATTGGTGTGGTAGCATCTAGTTGATGGTTAACGATTACCCCAGAATCAATTAACCCTCTTGATATCTCTTTTAGTATTGCCATTCCTGATTGTCTAGTGTCATTCCCAATGACAACCATATCAGGTTTAATTACGTGTCCTATAGAAAGTCCTACTCTATAAGAAAATTCCCCATGTAAAAAATAATCCGCCTTATTTCTTATTCCGTCTGTTCCGAAATATTTACCCATAAGTCACCTCATATTTTACTATTTTCAAAACATCAAATATTTTTTCATTATTTATCATTTTACCACAATAAAGAGATAAAATAAATATCTATCTATTCCTTTCTGTGTTCAAGTATTGAGTTGCTAACTTTAATTTAATAAACCTTCACTTCTTAGCTCTTTAAACAGTTTATCTATATCTAACGGATATCTAACCTTTTTAACAGTTTCATCGGTTAGACTGTTT
>JAQUCY010000018.1 GCA_028685975.1 Acholeplasmataceae bacterium
CCTTTACAAAGGTGGAAGATGTAGTAGTCTTTCAAAAGTGATTGGTTCAGTACTTAAAATAAAGCCTCAAATTAAGATGACTGATGGTACATTAGGTTTATATAAGAAGAGTGCTGGTAAATGAGCCGTGCAATTGATGGCATGCTAGATGATTTCTTTGAAATCTATGAACAAGGAAAATTAGATCCTGAATTTGTTTTCATTACACATAGTATAGCACCTAAATATGCCTCTTATATTCGTGAAAAAGTTGAAGAAAGAGTAAAAATAGAACATTTAATAGAATCTTCTGCAGGTTCAGTTATTTCTACGCATTGTGGTGCCGGAACAATCGGTATCTTATATCTTGAAAAATAAAAATAATTAGATTATACTATTAATAGTGTTGAAGTAGAGTAGTAAATAAAATAGAGTTTATAGAGAACGCTAGCTGGTGAAAAAGCGTAACTACTAATTATTGAAGTCGCTATGGAGCTGAATAATTGAAATCAAGTAGGTTATTCCGGGTAGTTACGTTATAAACATTTTAAAGGGCTAGAATTATTTCTAGAACTAAGGTGGTACCGCGCTTATTATGCGTCCTTAGAATTATTCTAAGGGCGCTTTTATTTTTAAAGGAGAATCAATGAGACCGATAAAAACAAAAAGATTATTATTAAGAAAGATTGACCGTGAGGATGTTAAAGACATGTTTGAATATGCTGTAGATCCCGAAGTTGGTCCCAAAGCGGGGTGGTTACCACATAAATCAATTGAAGAAACAAAAAGAGTTATCGAAGGAATGATTATTTCTAATGAAGTGTATTCAATTGTTTATCGAGATAAGATGATTGGGACAATTGGTGTTCATACTAAAAATGATAAAAAATATTTAGGATATGTCTTAAATAGAAACTATTGGCGTCAAGGAATTATGACAGAAGCATGTAAAGCGGTTATCACTTACTTGTTTCGTGAACTGAACATTGATGTGCTCTATATCTCACATTTTATTGATAATTATAAGAGTGAGGGTTTAATTAAAAAGTTAGATTTTGAATTAGTTGGACCCAAAACAGATATAGTTAATGGCGAACCAAAACAAGTATTAGAATATAAAATCGAACGATATCGTTTTGAAAGGAAGATGTTAACATGGCAATAAAACCAAAATATGATCATAAAGAAGTAGAAACTGGATTATATGAATACTGGTTAAAAAATAAGTATTTTGAATCTGGAGATCTAACTAAAAAACCATTTTGCACGGTAATACCACCACCAAATGTAACTGGGAAACTACATTTAGGTCACGCAATGGACAATACCCTACAAGATATAATTATCAGACGAAAAAGAATGCAAGGCTATGATGCGTTATATTTACCTGGTATGGACCATGCCGGAATTGCAACACAAGCTAAAGTTGACCAAAAACTAAAAGAAGAAGGAACGAACCGATTTGAAATTGGTAGAGAGGCTTTCTTAGAAGAAGCTTGGCGGTGGAAAGAAGAATATTCTCATCACATTCACGATCAATGGAAGGCACTTGGAATCAGTGTTGATTATAATCATGAACGTTTTACTTTAGATAAAAAGCTAAATGACGCGGTTAATTATGTATTTGTTGAACTTTATAAAAAAGGTTTAATCTATCGAGGAAATAAAATTATTAACTGGGATGTTGAGGCGAACACAGCTATTTCTAATATTGAAGTTGATTATATTGAACAACAAGGATTTTTATATTATATTACTTATCCGTTTGTTAATAGAAAAGGTGGTTTAACGGTTGCGACCACAAGGCCAGAAACTATGTTTGCCGATCAAGCTTTAATGGTTCACCCTAATGATGAACGCTTTAAACAGTTTATTGGCTCTAAGGTTTATATTCCGACCACAAACGTTGAAATACCTGTTATTGCTGATGATTATGTTGACATGGAATTCGGAACTGGAGTTGTTAAAGTAACACCGGCTCATGACGCAAATGACTTTGAAGTTGGTATTAGGCACAATTTTGAAATGCCATTATGTATGACTTCAAAAGGATTTATGAATGAGATGGCATTTAAATACGAAGGTATGGAACGTTTCAACTGCCGAGATGCCTTAGTTAAAGAATTAGATGAAAAAGGATTTCTTTATCAAAAAGAAAACTATGTAAATAATATTGGCTTAAGCGAAAGAACAGGTGTTGTTGTTGAACCAAGATTATCACTTCAATGGTTTATTAAGATGGAACCTCTCGCAAAACAAGCATTAGATGAAAATACGGTTAAATTTATTCCTGAACGTTTTCAAAAAGTTTTCACAAATTGGATGGAAGGTATTGAAGATTGGTGCATTTCAAGACAATTATGGTGGGGTCATAGAATTCCAGTTTGGTATAAAGGGGATGATATGATTGTTCAAGCTGAATGCCCAGGTGAAGGTTATATTCAAGATGAAGATGTACTAGATACATGGTTCTCATCAGCATTATGGCCATTTTCAACTTTAGGCTGGCCTGAAAAAACAGATTTATTTAAGCGATATTATCCAACCGATGTTTTAGTTACTGGTTACGATATTATTTTCTTTTGGGTTGCTAGAATGATTTTCCAAGGAATTGAATTTACGAATGAAAGCCCATTTAAAGAAGTATTAATTCATGGTTTAATCAGAGACTCAGAAGGACGTAAAATGAGTAAATCTTTAAATAATGGCATTGACCCGATGGATGTTATTGAGCAATATGGAGTAGATTCTTTAAGGTACTTCTTATCAACAAACTCCACACCCGGTCAAGACATGCGTTTTGAGATTGAAAAAGTAGAATCAAGCTGGAATTTTATCAATAAATTATGGAACATTGTTAGATTTGTTGAAATGAGAATTACTAATCCTAAACCAATAAATTCAGTTAAATTAAATATTTATGATAAAGATTTATTATCAAGAGTTAATGCCTTAATAAAAGAAGTTGATATTAATTTTGACAGATATGATTTTGGCGAAGTGTCAAGAAGTATTTATAACTTTACTTGGGATTATTTTGCAAGTAATTATGTGGAATATGCAAAACTAAATTTAGAAGATGAAAGTAGAAAAGAATCAACAGAAAGCGTCTTATATGATACAGTTAAGGTTATTTTGAAATTATTACATCCGTTCATGCCATTTGTGACTGAAAGACTTTATCAAAACTTAACTGGTGAACAATCAATAATGATTTCAGAGTGGCCAGTTGCATCAGATTTTGATGATCAACAAGCAGTTGTCGACCTAGAGATGCTCAATGAAATAATTAAGAAGACGCGTAATTTTAGAGCAGAGCATAATCTTCCTAAAAAAGAACTAAAAATTTGGATAGAAACTGAAAACAAGACAATACAACAAGAAAAAATCTTGTTGAAACATTTCTTGAAGAGTGAATCTTGTGAAATAGTTAATACATTTAATTCAAAAGAAGAAACTTTCTTACTGACTGGATTAGGCTATAATTTATATATCTTAAAAGGTGATGTTATTAGTCTAGAAGAAGAAATTCAAGCTATTGAGGAAGAATTAGCGCATTTAGAAAACGAACTAAATAGAAGCAATAAGATGTTATCAAATCCGCAATTTTTGACGAAAGCTAGCCCAGAAAAAGTATCCCAAGAAAAAGAAAAACAACAAAATTATGAAAGGCAGTATCGTGTTTTATTAGAGAGATTACAAACATATGAATCTAAATGAAGCAATAATCTGGCTTGAAACTAGACCAAGATTTAAAGATAAAGTATCTTTAGATAAAATGATATTAGCAAGCCAAAAGTTAGGTAATCCACAAAACCACTTTAAGTCTATTCACATTACTGGAACAAACGGAAAGGGTTCTGTTGCTCACTATCTATCAAGTGTATTAGCACACCAATATAAGGTTGGGCTATTTACCTCACCTTATATCATTAAGTTTAACGAAAGAATTCAAGTAAATAATGAGATGATAGATGATAAGACATTATTAAATCAAATTGTTTTTATTAAAGAATTTAGTGAGGCATTTTATGAAGAAACCAGTGAACACCTTACCTTCTTTGAATTATTAACGTTGATGACTTTTAAATACTTTATGGAAGAAAAAGTAGATTACGCTATTATTGAGGTTGGAATTGGGGGGACACTTGATTCCACAAATATTATTAAGCCAATCTTATCGATTATCACTACAGTTGGTTTGGACCACCAAAAACAATTGGGTAACACGCTTGAAAGTATCCTATTAAATAAATTAGGGATTGTAAAAGAAGGCGTTCCATTAATTACAGGGGTTCATGGTTTTAATGAGTTGATTGATGCGTACGCGGGTAAACATAAAACAAATGTGTATTATCTAGATGCTTCAAAAATTAAGTTGATTAATCCATATCCATTAGAATTTAAGTATGAATACCATACTTATAACCCTTCTTTACAAGGGATATATCAAATGGAAAATATTTCATTAAGTGTGATGGCGTTAAATTTATTATTTCCAAAAATGCCAGTTCAAATGATTAAAGATGGAATTAAAGAAGCCACTAACCCAGCACGATTTGAAATAATCGAAGAAAATCCAACTATTATCTTGGATGGGGCTCATAACAAAGAAGCAATAACTAATTTAGATATCAGTTTAAAAACAATTTTTAAAGAAAGAAAGATTAAAGTATTATTTGCCTGTATGCAAGATAAACCATTTAATGAAATGCTAACCAGTTTAAGTGAGATTACCAATGATATTACTTTAACCACGATAGACTATCACCGTGCCTTGGATATTAATTCAGAAGAATTATTATTTGATTTGCCTAAGATTAAAGATCCAATTGAAGCATTTCATAAAGTTTATAATTCATTAGAAAAAGATGATGTGCTAGTTATAACAGGGTCATTATATTTTGCAAGTTTTATGAGAAACTACCTCCTAAATAGGTAGTTTTCTTTTTTTAGAGGTTTTGTTTTGTATATATTAAATAGAGGTGACTTATGAGCTATTTAATTAAAGAGATGCCGAATAATGAGCGTCCAAGAGAAAGATTACTAAACTATGGGGTTAAAAGTTTATCAAACAGTGAACTATTAGCAATTCTACTTCAAACAGGTAATAAAGGTGAAAGTGTTTTAGATTTATCAAAAAGAATTTTATATAAAATTGAAAGACCATCATTACTACTTAGTATGAACGTTGAGGAATTAATGAATATTAAAGGCGTTGGGGTTGCGAAAGGATGTATGATTGTTGCAGCAATAGAGTTAACTAGAAGGTTGTATGAAGATTTAGATGAGAAAAAAGAATGTATTTATGATGTGAATGATGTCTACTATTTATTTAATCGTGAATTAGATGTTCTTGAACAAGAACATTTCTTTGTTATCTACTTAAATATGAAAAATAAAATCATAAGTAAAAAACTACTATTTGTTGGGTCTCTTAATTCAAGTTTGGTCGCATCAAGAGATATCTTTAAACATGCAATGCGATTTAATGCAGCCAGTCTCATATTTGTTCACAATCATCCTAGTGGAGATCCAATGCCCAGTAAAAATGATATTATTACCACAACAAAGCTAGTTGAAGCTGCTCAAACTATTGGTATTCATGTGATAGATCATGTCGTGATAGGAAAGAAGAGTTGTTATTCAATCTTAACGAACAAAAAGTATAATTTTTAAATTTTCTTGTATAATAGATATAAAGAGGTGTTACAATGAAAAAATCAAGCAAACGTTTGTGGACTACGGTTATAGTCGGGATACTAATCCTTTTTATGTTTATTTTATTAGCTGCGATACTTAATTTAGGGGCTCAACTTTCTTTAATACATCCATATGTAGGCTATGGGTTTTATGGGTTATGTATCATCTTAATTTGGTTTTTAATCTTGAATCCAATTAGGATTATCGCTTTTTCACCTGCTTTTAATATTGAAACAGTTTTAGATAAACCTTCAAGACACCGTTTTAAAACCTATCAAAAAGTTGCGAAAACATTAATCAAGAACGGTGATATTAGTGATAAAGAGGCAAATGAGTTAAAACAAGTTATTAAAGATCCTGAAGATTTACAACGAAAATTAAATGAAATCTTTAATTCAACCTTAAAAAAGAAAATCAATAAATTAATTTTTTCACATGCAAAAACAGTTTTGATCTCAACTGCAATAAGTCAAAATGGTAGGTGGGATTTAATTGCCAGTTTTATTGTCAACTTAAGACTGATTAAATCGATCGTTCAAATGAGTGGATTTAGACCAAATTTTAAGAATTTAGCGAAACTAACTGTTAATGTTTTTTCAACGGCATTAATCGCTGAAGGTTTAGAAAACTTAGATTTAACTGAAATTCTACCGACTAGTTCACAAAACTTCTTAAAAGAAATACCGTTTTCTAGAATGGTTACAGAATCGATTACACAAGGTATTTCAAATGCTATCTTGACATTAAGAATAGGTATTATTACCAGAAAATACTTATTTGCGGATAGTAAAGAATTATCTAAGAAGGATATTAGAAGAGGCGCATTTATTGAAACTTTTAAAATAGTACCCAGTCTAATTAAAGATTCAATTTCAGGTTTTCCACAAAAAATAAGAGAATTTTTCACTTTCAAGAAAAAGAAAGAAGCTGATCCAGCATGATAGAGGAAGTTAAAAAGATATTACTATCTAAACAAGATAAAAGATATCAAAATTTTACAAGTACACTAACACCTAACAAAAAAAACATTCTTGGGGTTAGAATGCCTGAAATCAGAAATATTGCCAAAGAGATTAATAAAAAAAATCCATTGGGATTATTAGATGAAAATGATTTTAGCAATTTAGAATTAGAACTTATTCATGCAATCCTAATTGGTAACATTAAAGACATTAATGTTGCGTTAACTTATGCGGATGCATTTTTGCCAGTAATCGATACTTGGAATACTTGTGATTTGTTTTGTGGTTCTTTTAAACTTACAAGAAAATACCCTGAGGTAGTTTGGAATTGGTTAAGACAATACGAAACCAGTAATAACCCCATGACATTAAGGGTAATTATGGTAATGATGTTACTTTATTTCTTAAATGATGATTACCTTGATAAGGTTTTAGATAAACTTGAGAAAATCAATGCTGATGAATATTATTTTAAAATGGGTAAAGCATGGCTTTTAGCTGAAATGACAGTAAATTATCCAAATAAAAGTTTAAACTATTTAAATAGAAAAGACATTGATCTACAAATCAAGAAAATGGCGATTAGAAAAATAAAGGATTCTTTTAGAATATCAGATACAATAAAAAATAACTTATAAAAAATTAAATCACTATAGGAATTAATTAAGAAGTGGTAAAATATTTTTAGAGGTGGTATGTGTGAGAATATTCAAAGGATTATTGGCTGTTTTTGGGATAGTATTTAGTTTCTTTTTATTTACTCCAATAGAAGCCAAAACAAAAGTAGAGTACTTAGAGGATTACGAAGCAATGTCATTTGTCGATAAAATAAATGAACTTGTCAATGAAATCCCAGCACAAAGTCAAATTTATTACAACACATTATCAGTTGAAGGAAAAGCATTATACAATGCTTATTTAGACCATATAAAGTTAGGAACATTAGAAGTTCCATTTGTGATAAATTATGAAAATATAACCCAGGCTGAAATGGATATCCATCAACAATCTATCATACAAGCTTATTTAGTCCTCATTAGAGAACATTCGGAATTATTCTTCTTAAATGGTGGCTTAGAAAGAATCACTAGAACAACCACAAGCCCAGATCCAAAAGACTTTGAGGTTGAGTTAACATTTAACTTAACGGATTCATATATTAGTAATGGCGATGTTGATTATGAAAAATTAGAAGTTGATTTAAATATGGTTTTAGCGTCTAGAGATTTTATTAGTCAAGCAGTTCAAACACTCTCAATTGAATATGAAAAGTATAAATATATTCATGACTATTTAGTGTTAAATAACTCTTATTTAAAAACGAATGACTTATCCCACACCCCAGTAGGGGCGTTGGTTGATTGGGAAACACCCGTTTGTGAAGCTTATGCTGAAGCATTTCAATTACTGGCACATCATAACGGATTAAATTCGACTTATGTAACAGGAAAAATTATTTCAAATGGGGAATTACATGCTTGGAATAACGTTAAATTAGGTGGAACATGGTATTTTATCGATGTGACATGGGATGACCCAATTAGTGCGGATTTAGATTATATTGGCTATGACTATTTTTTAACCCCACAGCTTCCCTCTAGTGAAAGACTGATTGATGAAGAGGTAATTACACCAACCCCATTTACAACAGCTGTTTATGATAATATTCCAGTCTATGAAATTAAAATTTATATAGATGGTGAACTAGCTAACATGCAAATGGTTACTTCAGGTGGGGATGTTGTTGTTCCAACTAGTTTAAAACGTGAAGGTTATGACTTAGTATTCGATCTTGAATCTACAAGGATTAACTCAGATAGATCTTTAAACGGAACCTATGTTTTACAAACATTTACGATTACTTTTAAAACAGGTTCAACCATCATTAAAACGGAAACTGTTGATTATAATGTTACCCCAGTCGCACCAGAAGATCCAATCAGACCTAATCATACCTTTTTGGGCTGGAACATGGATATTGAACCAGCTAAAGAAGATAGAGTTTATGAAGCACAGTATAGATTAAACTCAGATATTAACACTGAAGGAAATACTTTAGGAACAGCAACGGGCCTAGCAATTACGCTAGGGATAGGGCTAATCGCAATCGTTGGATTAATGATATTATTTAAAGTTTTGGGTAAAATATTTAGATAAAATAAATATTTGAGGTCAATTAAAATAAAGTATGAGTAATTTATTGACAAGTTAAGTCAAATAAGGTAAAATAAACACGTTGCAAAATAAGTACCACGTAGAAGAGGTTATAAACACCAAAATGGTTACCTTAATAGTGCGTCTTCAAAGATAAGGAGGTGTTTTTGTAATGTATGCAGTTATTAAAACAGGCGGAAAACAATTAAAAGTAGAAGTTGGTCAAGAAATCTTTGTTGAAAAACTAGATGTTGAAGAATCAGAAACAGTTACTTTTGAAGAAGTTTTACTTGTAGTTGGCGATGAAACTAAGGTAGGAAATCCTTATGTTGATGGCGCTAACGTGGTTGCAAAAGTACTAAAACAAGGAAAAGATCGTAAGATTATTGTTTATAAGTACAAACCTAAAACAAACTATAAGAAAAAACAAGGTCATCGTCAAGCTTACACTAAACTAGTGGTTGAAGCTATTAATGCTTAATCATGATTAAAGCGTGGATTAAGACAAACCCAACCTTAATAAAAGTTGAAGGTCATGCGGGTTACGATAAATCTGGAAAAGATATAGTTTGTGCGAGTGTTTCCACCGCAGTCATTCTTTCAGCTAACTTAATCAAGCGGTTAGGTGAAAATGAAAAAGTATTATTACATGTGGAGGATGGATACTTCTTACTAGAAGTAAAAGAAAATTCATCCACAATTACAGCCATATTAGATAATTTAATATGGACGCTTGAGGAATTAGAAATTCAATACCCTAAATATATAAAAATCAAGAAGGAGGGATAACATGTTAAAATTAAACATTCAGTTATTCGCATCGAAAAAAGGTGTGGGTTCATCTAGAAATGGTAGAGATTCTGCTGCACAACGTCTAGGGCTCAAACTTTCAGATGGTCAACAAGCATCAGCTGGCGCTATTATTTACCGTCAAAGAGGCACCAAAATCCATCCCGGCAAGAACGTGGGTAGAGGTTCAGATGATACCTTATACGCATTAGTAAGTGGCGTCGTTAAATACGAACGTTTGGGAAGAGATAGAAAACAAGTATCGGTCTATGAAGGGTAAGCAGTGCTTATCCTTTTTTTTCATTTAATGGAGGTGTCAAATGTTTAAAGATAGTGTAGATGTTTATTTAAAAGCGGGAAAAGGTGGCAATGGAATTGTCGCATTTAGAAGAGAAAAATATGTCGAATTTGGTGGACCTGCTGGGGGAGATGGCGGGAAAGGTGGATCGATTATTTTTGTGGCGGATGGTGCTTTAAATACCTTATTAGATTTTACATTTAAAAAACATATCTCAGCACCTAATGGTCAAAACGGGATGCCTAAAAATATGTTAGGTAAAAACGGAGAAGATATTATCATAAGAGTTCCAGTTGGAACCCAAGTACTTGATTTTGACACCAAACAACTAATTTATGATTTTGCTGTGGAAGGACAAAAAGAAATTGTCGCAAAGGGCGGTAAAGGCGGACGAGGTAATACCAGTTTTAAAACCCACAGAAATCCCGCACCAAATATTTCTGAAAATGGAGATTTAGGTGAATCGTTTCATCTTCAACTAGAACTTAAAGTGTTAGCAGACGTTGGTTTGGTGGGCTTACCTAATGCAGGAAAATCTACTTTAATATCAAATGTTTCAAATGCAAAACCAGAGATTGCTAATTACCCTTTCACAACTCTAAGACCTCATTTAGGATTAGTTTACGTTGATTTGGAAAAATCATTTGTGATGGCCGATTTACCCGGTTTAATAGAAGGTGCAAGCAGTGGAATTGGATTAGGTTTTCAATTTTTGAAACACATTGAAAGATGCCGTGTTATATTACATGTGGTTAGTATGGATAAACTAGAAAATCCAGACCCATATGACAACTTTTTGAAAATAAACAAAGAGTTGGAACTTTATGATAAAACATTATTGAAACGACCGATGATTGTTTGTGCTTCAAAGATGGATGTTATCGGTGCTGATGAGCAACTCGAAACCTTTAAATCTCAAATCAGCGATGCTTATCCTATTTATCCTATAAGCGCATTAACTCAAACTGGGTTAAATACTTTAAAATATAAGTTATTTGAAACTTTAGAAACGATTCCAAAAATAGATACTGAGCCAGTCCATAGAACCTATAATGTTAAGGATACAGGTGATTTCTTTATTATTACGCTAGCAGAAGATGGTGTTTATGAAGTCACCGGTGAGGGGATATTAACACTATTCACTAGAACAAACTTTGACAATGATGAATCCGTTAAACGATTTTCACGTCAACTGAGAAGTTATGGTTTGGAAGATGCCTTAAAAGAAAAAGGCGTTAAACCTGGAGATGAAGTAAGAATTTTCGGATATTTATTTGAATTATTAGACTAAGTAGCTTTCGAAGCTACTTTTTTTAAAATTAAAGAAAACTTTAAACAATCCTTTAAAAACATTCTAAAACGTTTATAATAGGATTAAGGATGTGATCAAATGAAACTTTATATTAAACCATACTTAGTAGATAATGAAAAAGGTCGTGTTTTTATTGTTCATGGGATATGTGAACATAGTGGTCGGTATGAATATTTAGCAAAAGAACTGAATAAGGCCAATTATTCTGTGGTAACTTATGATTTAAGAGGCCATGGAAAGAGTGATGGTAAAAGAGGTTATATTGATTCCTTTCATGATCATGTTGATGATTTATCTTATGTGATAGATAAATATCAAAATAAGAACGGTAAACAGTTTTTATTAGGACATTCAATGGGCGGTTTGATTGGTCATCTTTATATGATTAGGGAACCTAAAGTAGATGGTTATATTACCTCTGGAGCACCAACGGACTACTTAAAACGCGTGAAACCCTTAAGGTTAATCGGGTATAAGTGGTTTGGATTTTTAAACATCAAAAATACGTTTGGGAATAATACCTTGACCCATGATGATGTCATTGAAAAATACTATCAAACAGACCCACTTAACTTAAAAAAATATTCGATTCGTTTAGGTGGAGAAATGTTTGTGAGTGGTGTTAAACACTTAAACAAACATTTATATAGAAATGAAAAACCAATTTTAATCCTTCATGGTGGCCTAGATTCAATTGTTCCAGTTGAACATTCTAGACGTATTTGTAGCCTGTTAAATATGAAAGATAAACAATTAATTATCTATGAAAACAACTTTCATGAAATATTTAATGAGCTGAATAAAAATGATGTCATCAAAGATTGTTTGAGGTGGTTAGATGAGCACTAAATATGTTTTGTCGATTGATCAAGGCACAACCTCTAGTAGGATCGTTGTTTTAGATGAAAAAAGTCATTTAGTAGAACTGTTTTCACATGAATTTGATCAAATCTATCAAGATGATGCGGTCTTACAAGATGCTGAAATGATTTATCAAGGTGTCAAAGGTTTATTAAACAAAGTCCTCGAAAAATATAAAAAAGAAAACATTGTTTCTATTGGAATTACTAATCAAAGAGAAACAACGGTTTGTTTTAGAAAAAACGGCATGCCAATTACCTATGCCATTAGTTGGCAGTCCAAACATACAAAAGAAATTTGCGACACTTGGAAATCTTTAGGGTATGAGCCTTTAATAAAGAAGATTACAGGTTTACAATTAAACCCTTATTTTAGCGCATCCAAAATGCGGTATTTTTTAGAAGATGAGATAGTTAAACCCTATGTATTAAATCAGGATGCCCTATTTGGAACAATGGACACATATTTATTATATAGGTTAACAGAGTCAAGAAGTTATTATACGGATATGTCAAACGCTTCAAGAACAATGTTGTATGAAATTCATCATTTAGAATATAGTAAGAAACTTTTGGATTTGTTTGATATACCGATAGAAATGTTACCAGAAGTTAAACCAAATCAATATGAATTTGGGCATTACCAAGGCATTCCAATCACTGCCATGATTGGAGATCAACAATCAGCATTGTTTGGACATCTAGCTTTCCAAAAGGGTTCTATGAAAGTGACTTATGGAACAGGCGCTTTTATTTTGATGAACACTGGGAATAAAGCTTTTATTTCGAATAAAGGGTTAATTTCAACGATTGCGTTCTCCTATAATAATGAAATCACTTACGCGATTGAAGGATCAATCTTCGTGGCAGGGGCGAGTGTCAAATGGTTAAGAGACCAATTAGAAATTATTACCTCGTCAGCTGAAAGTGAAGGACTTGCCTTAAAGAGTCAAAAAAGAATGTATTTTGTCCCGGCATTTGTAGGTTTAGGTGCACCTTATTGGGATACGGATGTCAGAGGGGCGATGTTTGGAATTACTCAAGATGTTAATAAGTGTGATATAGCTAAAGCGACACTTGACGCGATTGCTTTTCAAGTAAAGGATGTTGTGGATGTGATGATTAGAGAAACTGAAATCCCACTAGAAGAAGTTCATATCGATGGTGGTGTGTCTGATAATGGCTATTTGATGCAATATCAATCAGATTTATTGAGGTGTCCTCTTATAAAGCCAAAAGACACAGAGATGACTGCTCTTGGGGCTGGTTTCTTAGCGGGGTTAGGTACTTTATACCCTTCTATTGATTACATAAGGCAACAACAATCCATCTTTAAGACTTATCAACCTAAAATGAAATATAAGGATGCTATAAATGATTATGATGGTTGGAAGAAAGCTGTTTTAAGTGCTCAAACATATAAATAAAAAAACACCTACTCTAAACGTAGGTGCTTTTTTCATTTTTAAGCTGCTTTTTAAAATTTACTTTAGATCTGGCAATCGTACGATTTAGTGCCCATTTTTCTCTTTCAACAATGCGTTTTTTCATGCGGTTAGTCTTTTTAACCAAACGTTCGATTTTAATATGAGTCCTATTTTCATTTTTAATGACATCTTGTTTTAGTTGAGCTATTTCTTTATTTAAATTGTCAATGGTTTTTTCTTGATTCAAAGTCCTTGTTTGAAGTTGAGTGTTCAGTTTAAAACGGTATTGGTGATCATGATGAGCATATTGGGTTAATTGATGACTATATAGATTGTCTTGTTCATAAATGGTGTGTCTGATAGAATCAAGTGTTGCATTAGAATTTTTCAACAGTTTTTCTTTTTCAATTTCAAAGGTTTTTGTTTCTTTTTTAAGGTTTAACTGTTGATTATTTAGAACTTGCTTTCTATTTTCCTCAGAGGCAATTAATATCGCATTAGCTTGTTCTTTAGTGGCTTTTTTTAATTGGATCTTTTCTTGGTATTTTTGATGTGCTGATTTGAGCTCACTCTTTTGTTTAACTTTAATAATATCAAGTGAATTTTTAAGTCGTTTATCAGTGAGCTTAATTAAACTCTTTTGATATTTATTAAGTTGATCTTGATTGCTTAAGATTTTTTGAAGTTCATTTTTATGAGAAGTAGTTAGGTTAGATTGAGATTTCTCAAAATTTTTATGAAACGATTGAATCACACCGTTTTGTTCGCGTTTAACACTATTAAGTTGTTTAACAAGTAATTGACTAATTGAATAGTGATATTTTGAATTAATTTGACGTTGTTTTTGAATCAATTTAGTTAAACGTTTATATTGTTTTTTAAATAGATGAGAATTAGAGTTTTTTCCACTCATTTTGGTTATCATTTGTTTTGTTTGAGTCGTAAATGAATCAATCTCAACTGAATAAGATTTGGAATAATACTCTAATTGAGTTAAAGAATCATAATAAATTTTACCTTCTTGATATTGGTTTTCATTGAGAATGACCTCATCAGATTTACGTTTTTGTTCTAAGTCTAACAGTTGATTTTCTAATGGTTTGTGACCTTTATCTGAAAAAGCTATTCGTTTATCAATTTGCTGAATTTGAAGACGCAGATGTTTGATTTCTTGAATGTTTTTTTGTATTTCTTTTTTATGTGTCGTTAAAGCTAAAGTTAGATTTTTAATTGTTTTTCTATTATGCTTATTTTCTAGATCAGATTTAAGGTTTTTGATTTGGCTATTCAAAACTTCAATATTCTTAAAGATTAAATCATTTTTGTTCTCAAAAATGGCAATTTCTTGATAAAGATTACTAGATTGATTGCGATATTGTTTAATTTGGTCATCAAGCGCAATTTTTTGATCATTAATGGCTTTTTTTTCAATTTCATATTTGTTAATGAGATTAGTATACTCTTGTTCATATTTTGTCAAGGTTAATTCATCAATTTTTGTTTGAATCTTGCCAGACATATTAGAAACGATTTCTTTCATTATTTGATTACGATAATCTTTTTGGCCAATAATTATCGCTTTAATAGCTTTTAGTGTTTCAATGAACGTTGTTTTATCAGAGGCTTGTTGCGTATCCTTAAGTGTGAAAGCAATCCTATCTAATTCTGATTGAACACGTGATAACATATCAAAATAAGTAGCCAATACCTTTTGGGTACGGGTATTTTCTAGTTCACTCTTCTTTATGTTGTCTTTAGCCAATAAAATACCAATATCGCGATGATTGATAAGTTTGTATAATTTGTTACTATAAATTACGGATTCTTTTTGATAGGCTTCACTCAAACCTAGTTTTTCTAGGGTTATTCGTAATAACGAACGTAATTTTTCAACTTCTGTGTTGTGTTTTTCAGCGTAGATTTCTTTAGTATGGTTTTTTAAAGTTAACTGAATTTCTAGGTGAGCTCTATTTTGTTCTTTTTGAGCTTCTAAAACAAGTCTTGTCCCTTCAGTGATGTTCTTTTCATACTCCATGTTTAAATAATTATCTAATTCATTTTGTTGAACTTCAAATTTTTGAGTTAAATTTAATCT
>JAQUCY010000089.1 GCA_028685975.1 Acholeplasmataceae bacterium
GTGATATCACAAGAGAAGAATTTGTTGATTTAATAAATCTGGTTACATTAGCTAAAAAAGATGGGAAAACTATATATGATGTTAAATATCATTTCTTTATAAGAACTTTAGAAGGTGCATTTGTTTCATTAAAACCAAAACCTAAATTAAGAATCAGCAATAGGCAAACTATTGGTGATATGTGGGCTTTTGAAATAGGAGCTTGTAAATATTGTAATACCATGTATATTATTGGAAAAGAATACAACAATAAACTATTTAGAAGCGAATTAGATTTAGATGAAAATTATGAAAACTTTGATGATTTAAAAGTAGACTTTTATTTATTAAAAGAAGATGTAGAAAATAGTGTAGATATAGAATCAGAAGAATTTGAACCACATACAGTGTGTTCGAAATGTGGTCATATTTATCAAAATAACCATCATGGTCATACTAAATGTAATTGTGGTGATGAATATCAAGTTGAGCTATTAAAAGTTGTTACTAAAGATAATTCATCAAAAACAAACTTAACTTCTTGTCCGGTATGTACTAAAACATCAAATAAGACAGGAGTTATTAATTCTTTTAAATTAGGAAAAGACCAATCTACAGCTCTTATCTCGCAAATACATTTAAAATCTATGGATTTATTTAATGAAAAAGAACAGAAAGAAAATAAGACAATAGATTTATTTAAACCTGTAGAAATAGAAGAAAAGAAAGGAAAATATAAACAATTTTTAGCGTTTTCAGATAGTAGACAACAAGCAAGTTTCTTTGCTTTATTCTTTCAAGAAAATCAAAATAAGTTTTTAAGAAAAGCCTTAGTGCTTCAAAATTTAAAAACAAGTATGGATGCTGATTCTATTATTACATCTATGGAAAGAATGATTAAAGATAATAATTTATTTACAGATAATGCCAAAAAGCAAATAACACCAAAACAAAATGCCTATGTTTCGGTGTTGTTAGAGTTATTTAAATCAGATGGTATTAATAGTTTGGAAGGATTGGGTCTTTTAAGTTTTGAGCCTAATGTTGATAGATTAATAGAAAACATAACTGATGAACAATTAAAACATTACATGCCTAAGATTAAACATGAACAACTTAGAGATTTAATTTCTATATTTGTTGATGCTTTTAGAACTGCACCAGCTATTAATTATGATAAATCTGGATTAGACTCGGATGATAGAGCAGAGTATCTTGAGTATAGAAAATTCGATAATTATGTGATGTTGAAAGTTCCACCAAAAACTGGTGATAGATCACTAAGAAGTATTCTTCCAGTAAAAGAAAATGGATCAAACAATTGGGTTAAGTATTTAGAAAAAACTTATAACTTATCTAAAAGTGAAATTGAAAGTTATTCTAATATGTTATGGACAATACTTAGTAATCCTCAAATGGGAGTTATTAAACTTAATAATGATTCAGAAGGTCAAATCAATTTTGCTGATTTTAAGATTATTAAAAAAGAAGATAGAGATTGGTATGTATGTAGTAAATGTGGCAATTTAACAACCCATAATATTAATGATAGTTGTGTAAAGGGAGATTGTGCAGGAACATTGATTCCATGTAATCCAGATGAATTACTTAAAGATAACTATTACCGTAATGAATATTTAGAAAAGAAAATAGAACCGATAGTTGTTCAAGAACATACTGGTCAATTGACTAGAGAAAAAGCTAAAGAATACCAAAAAGGATTTAAGAATAAAGAAATAAATGTTTTAAGTAGTTCAACGACATTTGAAATGGGCGTTAATATTGGTTCACTTGATACTGTGTTTATGAGAAATATACCACCAACTAATTCTAACTACGCCCAAAGAGCTGGTCGAGCTGGTAGAAGTGATGAGTCGGTTGCATTTGTTGTTACATATGCAAGTCATAATTCGCATGACCAAATATATTTTAATGAACCAGTTCCAATGATAGATGGTAAGATTAATCCACCATACTTTAAATTAGAAAACAATAAAATAACCATAAGACATATTATGGCATTTTTGATAAGTCAATTTTATAGACAAAATTATTATGAAGATACATTGGGCGTTTTCATTAGTGGTGTCTATGAAGACTTCTTTAAATATATTAATGAGAATAAAGTGGAATTAGAAAAAATGTTAAAAGAAGCCGTTAATGAAAACTCCTTTGACTCATTTAAAAATTATAAGTGGTTAGATGAAATGAATAAGAAAGATTCATTATTAAATGAGTGCATTATAAATGTTGGGGATGAAATTAAAAATCTAGAAATTGCTGAAGAAGAAGCAACCAAAAACAAAGACCATAATTTAGCTAAAAATTACCGAGATCAAATTAATAGAATCAATAACTTAGATATTGTAAATGGACTTGCTAAATATAATGTTATTCCTGGATATGGTTTTCCATTAGATGTAGTGCCACTTAAAATATATGACAGAGTAAGAAGAAGATTTAATACTGCCCTAGACTTAAATAGAGATTTGGGTTTAGCGTTATCAGAATATGCTCCAGATTCTGAAGTCGTTGTTGACAAAAACAAATACACCTCAAGATATATTATTCTCCCAAGAGAAGGTAGTTTACCTAGATACTTTTACTATAAATGTACTAATGAATCATGCGGTAAGATTCATGTTGATAGTGTTGAACAACACGATTATAAATGTGCCAATTGTGGTAGTGATACCGAAGAAAGAGATTTTATTATACCAAATCTTGGATTTATTTCAGACGCTAAAAACAAAGAAGATACTATTTTAAAACCAAGAAAAACTTATGCTTCAGAAGTTAACTACCTTGGCTCATTAGAACCATTTTTAACAGATGTAGTGTTTAATGACATGTTATTAATTCAACAACAAAATGATGATAAATTATTAATAGTTAATGAAAACCCATTTTTCCAATGCCAGACTTGTGGTTATTCAAAACTCGAGAAAAAATGGGCAGATATAGATGAAGTTAATTTAACACACCAAACATATAGAGGACATGAATGTAGTGATAAGGTACTTAAGAGAATTACTTTGGGACATATTATTGTTACAGATGTTATCAAAATGAGAATAAATTTACCAATGACTTATGAAGTCGCACTTTCAACTATTTATGCAATGTTAAATGGTATTACAGCTTACTTGCAAATAGATGCTAATGATATCAATGGTATTATTGTAAATGATTTAGATGGTAAATATGCATTTATCTTTTATGATACAACATATGGTGGAGCAGGTAATGTTAAACAATTAATTGATTCTAATGAACTAAGAAAAGTGCTAGAATTAGCACTTGATTCAGTAAATGCAGATTGTTGTGATGAAGAAGTATCATGCACGAGTTGTCTAAGAAATTATAGAAACAGTAGAAATCACAAATATTTAAAGAGAAAGTATGCAAGAGATACATTAAAAACAATCCTAAAGCAATTTATGTAAACATTGAACCACTCAACAGGTAATGAACATAAAAAAGGAAAACAAGTGATTTAAAAGTGCTTGATTTTCCCTTGTTTTCCTTAAGAACTAACAATTATAGTAGTTTTGTGAAAATGCCTTTGGTTGTATCAACTTTCCCTATAAAGTATATAAGAAGTACTCTATTTTACCCTTGATGGATTCATATAGTAGTTATCGTTTTATAGACTTTAAAAATGGCTTCTTTAAGCGATAATACGGCTCCAA
>JAQUCY010000090.1 GCA_028685975.1 Acholeplasmataceae bacterium
AATGGATCAGCTATTATATTGATTATTAGCACAACTGTTAAAACTACTCCAATCGCAATTTTTACAGTTCTATTAGTATTTTTATAAGCAGAATCATAATCTTTTTCACCTATAAAATATCCTGTAATGATAGCATTCGCTGAAGCGAAAGATCCACTAAATAAAAACATATATGAAGCAATTGTTGAAGTGTAAGTTCTTGCTGTGACAACTTCTGTTCCTAATATATTTACAAATGATAAAACGACAAATTGTAAAATATTATAAGTCATGTTTTCCAAAGCACTAGGAATACCAATTTTCAATATTTTTCTCAGAATATATGGGTATATTCTGGAACTTAAAATATTAAACTCGAAAAATTTTCTTAAAAATATTAACGAGATTATAAAAGTCATTAATCGCATTAAAGTGGTAGCGATTGATGCTCCTGCCACACCCATTTCTGGAACATACCAAAACCCATAAATAAATACTAAATTAAATACAATATTTCCAATATTAGCAATCCCTGCATTAACCATAATCGTTATGCCTTTACCATAACTTCTTAACCCTGCATTCATAGCAGATGTCAGTGCAGCAAACACCAGACCGATTGCACCATAAAATAAGTACTGATAAGCAAAATCTTTAATTTCAATTGGTGTGCCTATTAATTGAAATAACAAATCACCTAAAATTATCAATATAATCATTAACGTTAGACCAACCACAACTTGAATAATTATTCCTGTTCCAATAGTTTTATTTGCTTCTTCTTTTTTCTTAGCACCTAAATATTGTGAAACAACAACTCCAACTCCAGTTGAAATAACATTAATTAATACCCCAAATAGATTAATTACGGTTGAAGCATTACCGACTGCAGCAACACTACCAATGGCATATGTACGGGTATTTTCATAATTAGAAATCATCAGTGTATCAATGGTGCTCATTAAAATAAATAGCGCCATTTCTACAAAGATTGGAATCATTAGTTTAAAAAGATTCTTTTGTAATTTGGGTTCCATTACTTATAATAATACGTCTCTTTTTTCAGGATATCTTTCGAAATAAGTAACCGCATATGAACAAGATGGAATAGCTTTATACTCTTTTTCTTTTAAATGGACATACAGATCATCTAAAAGCATTTTTGCTAAACCTTTCCCGCGCATTTGTGGTGCAGTAAAAGTATGATTAATGTTCACGACTTTTTCCGCAGTAAAAGGAAAAGTCACATAAGCAAGCATTTGATCATTTTCTTTAATATACAAAATATTATTTTCAATCTTTGTTTTCATCATCCTGTACCTCTTTTGTCAACAATTCTGAGTGTATTTCATTCGTAGATTTAGTATCTTTTTGATCTTGTTCTTTGGCAAAAGCCTCTTTAAATTTAGATTTAATCGAATGCCAAGTCACATTTCTATCTTGAAAAACAAATCTTTGTACTAACATCGCAAGTGCGATGTTGATGGCTATTAAAGGTGTTCCTGGCAACAGCCAAAAACCATATATAGTAGTTCCTAAACCAATTAACCACCCGTTTTGTATAATAAAGCCAACCAAGGCTACACCACTACCACTAATCAATAGCCAAACAATCAGAAGAGATAAAACACCTTTCCAATTTCCCATTGATTTAACAACTGCCCATATTCCTTTCCAGAAACGGACAAACCAATTCCACCAACGTCTAAGAAGTTTCCCCATTAATTACATAACCCCTTTTTTTACTCTTAAAGATATCACATTTAATTCTGTATGGAAATGACAAAATTGTTGGTCACTTAACATTGAATGTATTAACTTAATTTTTGTGTTCATTTCGAAATGTAGTACCACAATATATGCCCCCTCTAATTAATTCTTTCTCGGATAATCATTTTCCAACTCCAGAATTTAATAACTAATAATCTTAATTATTAAGTCAATTCATTATAACAAATAATGATGCTTATTAAAATAATAATCACCGAATACCTTATTTAAACAATAATAAGAGTCATCAATGCAATGACTCTTATTATTATACTTTATTTTTAATGTTTTAACACCGGATTTAAATAATATTTTCACGAATTATTATCGATGAAATAGGATTCAACTTTAACTGAATATGTTGGTCCTACTAACTGAAAGTCTAGTGTCAATAATAACTGATTTAATCTTAAATCTATTGGTTCTAAACCCGTCATAGATACCATTACATGACCGTTTTGAATATAAATATCATAAATCCAGTCTTCAGGAACAACTGATTCAATATTAATATCTTCATCTATAATCGTAAGATTGGTTGAGTCATAAGAGATATCAAATGTAAAACCATAAATAGCTTTATCAGAACTAACTGATATATTTGTTGTAATTATATCAGTAACACTATCGTCTATCGAAATAGTATACATATTTGAAGGTGTTACTTCTATTAATTCACTATATTCACTATCACTGTAAATAACACCATCTCCGATTGCTTTTACCTTTATTTCATAGTTATCTAAAACAATGCTTCTTAAATCATAACTTGTTTCATTTGTATCATATATAACATCATTAACAGAAATCTGATAACCAGTTGCATTCAAAACTTTTTCCCATGCTATTATTCCATTTTCAATAGGACTTTTGACAACAGGAACATCTAATTGAACTAACTCCTGCAGAATTTCATACGTATATACACTACTAAAAGCACTATCTTCGAACAATTTGCTGTTACTTAAAGCTTTTACTTTAATGTTATAAACCGAAGCTTCTACGACACTGAAATCAAATGATGTTGTAGTAGATTCAAAGGATTCACCATTAATATCTATTAAATATTTACTCGCATTTTCAACAATAGACCAATTAATGGTGTTACCATTTCGGTTCAAAATAGTCGGCGTGGCTAATTTATCTGGACTAGATGTCTCATTACATGCAGTTAATCCAAATGTCAATAAACCGATTAATAGTAAAGTAATTAATTTAATTCTTCTCATTTTAATTACCTCCTATTAAGGCTAGTAAGGTTCTTGCGTCAGCTAATGTTGGTTTATCAACAATTCCTACCAATAATTTTTGTTGTTCCGTAAGTTCAAATCTACCATTAATGGCTTGTAATATCATTAACGCATCAGCTTCTGTAATGACTAAATCGCTATTTAAATCACCAAACAACATGACATTTTCTTCTGTCATATTAGATCTTTCAAACCCCGCTTCAACTGTACTAACAGCTTTAACTCTTACTTCTATTTTTTTACCCGCATAGGCTTTATCAATCAAGAAATCTGTACCTTCAAAAACCATTAATCCGTCCACATACCAACTAACAATCGATTCAGCTTCATTATTCTCCGCTGGATCATAATAAACATAACTTGCATATAAAGTATTACCTGTGATTAAGTTACCCAGAATATTTATGTCTAAGGCTATTGGTTTATTGATTTGAATCGCACTTATTTCGATAATAGTTTGTCTTGTTATATTTTCAACCGTAAATTGATTGTCTACGAGTTCAATAATTTCACCATTCACTTTAACAAAGTCAAATAAATACCCATTTAATGTATCAACCGTATAAGTAATCGTATCATTATTTCGTGCATATAATGAACCTTTTAAATTGATTCCTTCACTTTTTGTTAAATTAACATCAAACTT
>JAQUCY010000091.1 GCA_028685975.1 Acholeplasmataceae bacterium
GCACTAATTGCTTGACAGTGCCAAACCTTTAAGATATAATAAGTTTAGCATGAAAAAAAGTGCATAAAAGAGGTGATGATGTGATATCAAACAGACAAAAGTTAATCTTGAAAGCAATCATTGAAATTTATGTTCAAACGGGTGAACCCGTTGGATCAAAAGTATTAACTGATTGGCCTTATCTAGATTATTCTAGTGCGACCATTAGATATGATATGCAAGCATTAGAAGAACTAGGTTATTTAGAAAAAACACACACCTCTAGTGGTAGAGTGCCGTCCAATGTAGGGTATAGATATTATCTAGAAAATCTTGTCACAAGAGATTCTGAGATTGATACGTTATTTCCATTAATTGATAAGGTATTTGACCAATATCAAAATAGTAGAGAAATTGCCGTAAGAGCGGCGATTGATTTATTAAGTGAATTAACCAGTTATACCTCAGTAGCGTTAGGTCCTAATGAAGCATTAACCAGGATTAAGAAAATTGATTATGTTTCTTTATCAGATGATGATGCAGTGATATTGATTGTGACCGATAGAGGAAATGTCCATTCTCAAGTGTTTAGCTTAGATGATAATGTATCTAAAGAGTATTTCAAGAGAACCGTTCAAACCTTAAATGAGTTATTAGAAAATCAATATCTTAAAGATGCTAAAAAGATTTTATCTAGAGTGCACACTGAAGAAAACATTATTGATTATATGGATTATCAAGAAAAAATTGTCGATGCGTTTATTGGTGCCTTCACCCAAATGAGTAAAGAAGATGTTTATCTAGCAGGGCTAGGCAACATGCTGACTCAAGGTGAAATAGATGATCCAAATGAAATGAGACGATTAATGTCCATGTTAAATCGTCAAGATGTTTTAAAAGTTGTCGGTCATACGAATAAGTTATCCTTTAAGATTGGAAATGAAGCTGAATTCATGTCAAATAATAAAGTGACGATTATCTCTGTGCCATATGCAGTCAGTGAAGAAGAAACTGGTACTATTGCTATAATAGGACCAACTAGAATGGATTATGCAAAAGTAATTCCATTATTAGAATATATTGCTAAAAATATTACCAAATTATATAAGAAATGAGTGAAAGAATGAAAGACGAAAAAGACACAGTTAAAGAGGTTAGAGAAGAAACCGAAATCATTGAAGAAACTCTTGATGATAAAGTAGATAAGAAAAAAGAAAAGAAAAAATCAGAAAAACAAATACTGACTGAAGAGATTGAAACTTTAAAGTTAGAAAACTTAAGATTAAATGAAAAATCTTTAAGGGCTATTGCTGATGCGGAAAACTTCAAAAAAAGAATGCTTACTGAAAGAGAAAATGAAAGAAAGTATTCCAATCAATATTTAATTGAAGAATTACTACCCGCATTAGATCAATTAAAACTAATTGTAAATTTAGAAGTTGAAGATCCAACCTTAAAGAATTATTTAACCGGCTTTAAAATGATCAGTGACCAAATATTTAATATCTTAGAAAAAGATGGTTTAAAACAAATCATCACAAAAGATCAAAAGTTTGATCCTAAATATCACTATGCAACAGAAAAACAAAGTGATAAAACCAAAGAAGAACATCTTATTTTGGCAACAACCCAAACCGGGTATATGTATAAAGAAAGAATAATAAGACCTGCCATGGTTATAGTAAATGAATGGAGTGATGAAAATGGCAACAACGAATAAAATTATTGGTATTGACTTAGGAACTACAAATAGTGTTGTTTCTGTTATGGAAGGTAAAGATGCGGTTGTTATCCCTAACGCAGATGGATCTAGAACAACCCCAAGTGTTATCTCATTTAAAGACAATGAAATCAGTGTTGGTGAAGTGGCGAAACGCCAAGCCATCACAAACCCAAATACCGTTTCTTCGATTAAGAGACATATGGGTGAATCAAATTATAAAGTAACAATTCAAGGTAAAGATTATACACCTCAAGCTTTATCCGCAATGATCTTACAAAACCTTAAAGCTACGGCTGAAGCGTATTTAGGGGCTAGTGTATCTAAAGCAGTTATTACAGTACCTGCGTACTTTAATGACGCACAAAGACAAGCAACTAAAGATGCTGGTAAGATTGCAGGATTAGAAGTTATGCGTATTATTAATGAACCGACTGCCGCTGCCCTAGCTTACGGGATTGATAAGACGGATAAAGATTTAAAAGTATTGGTCTTTGACTTAGGTGGAGGTACGTTTGACGTATCTATCTTACACTTAGTTGACGGTACATTTGATGTATTATCAACTGCTGGTGATAACAAACTAGGTGGAGATGATTTTGATGCGAGAGTAATGGACTACATTATCGCTGAATTCAAAAGAGAAAACGGCATTGACTTATCTAAAGACAAAATGGCTGACCAACGTCTAAAAGACGCTTCGGAAAAAGCTAAAAAAGAATTATCTGGTTTATCAACCACACAAATCAGCTTACCATTTATTACGATGGGTGCAGCTGGTCCACTTCACTTAGATATGACACTAACTAGAGCTAAGTTTGAAGAATTAACTGAAGATTTAGTTGAAAGAACAAGAGGACCACTAAGAAGAGCTTTAAAAGATTCTAAACTTGACATTAAAGATATTAATCAAGTATTATTGGTGGGTGGTTCAACTAGAATTCCTGCAGTTCAAGAATTAGTTAAAAAAGAATTAGGTAAAGAACCTAATAAGAGTGTTAACCCAGATGAAGTAGTCGCAATGGGTGCTGCCATTCAAGGTGGTGTCTTAGCGGGTGACGTTAAAGACGTATTATTACTAGACGTTACACCATTATCATTAGGGATTGAAACACTAGGTGGTGTATTTACGAAGTTAATTGAAAGAAACACCACTATTCCAACCTCTAAATCACAAGTCTTCTCTACAGCGGCTGATAACCAACCAGCTGTTGATATCCATGTCTTACAAGGTGAAAGACAAATGGCACCAGACAATAAGACTTTAGGACGTTTCCAATTAGGCGATATTCCACCAGCACCAAGAGGGGTACCTCAAATCGAAGTTAAATTTGATATTGATGCTAACGGTATTGTTAATGTCTCTGCGAAAGACTTAGGCACTGGTAAATCTCAAAAGATTACCATTAGTGGTGGATCTGCTATGAGTGATGAAGAAATCGAAAAATTAATTAAAGAAGCTGAAGCCAATAAAGAAGCGGACCAAAAGCGCCGTGAAGAAGCCGATTTAAGAAATGATTCTGACGCTTTAATTTTCCAAACTAAGAAGGCCATCACTGATTTAGGTGAACAAGTAACTGAAGATGAAAAAGCTACCGCAGAAAAAGCAATTAAAGACTTAGAAGAAGCATTAAAAGGTACTGACTTAGAAGCAATTAAATCTAAGAAAGAAGCTTTAGAAAAAGACGCTCAAGCATTAGCGGTTAAGGCTTATGAAAAGGCTGCTAAAGAACAAGAGCAAACTGAATCTAATGAAACAACTGAAGACACAGCTAACGGAAAGACCGTAGATGCTGAATTCGAAGAAAAATAATTATAAAACTATTGGGGGCATTTGCCCCCTTTAAAGGAAGTGCATTATGGCAAAAAGAGACTATTATGATGTCTTAGGCATCCAAAAAGGTGCCACAGAAGAAG
>JAQUCY010000019.1 GCA_028685975.1 Acholeplasmataceae bacterium
TGTTTGAAATTGTCATGGTAAAACTCACTTTCTTTTTATTAAATTTCTATTTTTTTCTTGCAAAATAATACTAGTTTTGTTATAATCAAATACGGTTAATCTCAGGAGGTGAGAAAATGGCTAATATAAAACAACAAATTAAACGCAACAAGACCAATGAAAAGCGCCGTTTACTAAATCAAAGTTTTAAATCTTCGACTAAAACAGCAATCAAAGCAGTTCATAAAGCTGTTGAGTTAAAGGATAAAGACACTGCGGTAAAAGCACTTAACCAAGCAAATAAGAAATTAGACAAAGGTCAAGCTAAAGGCATTTATCACCGTAACTTCGTCGCTAACCATAAGTCAGATTTATCAAAACTAGTTAATTCTATCTAAACCACATCTTCGGATGTGTTTTTTTTATCTTTTTTCTAGTTCTAGACGGTTACCATATTGAGGTACATAGGCTACATGAGGGGCTTTAAACTTCGATGGTCCATATTTAGGGTTGTACCCTATCACATTAATATATTTATCAATGGTATCTCTTTCCGCTATCATCTTCGTTAAGGCAATCACAGTTGCTTTAACGTCATCTAATGCTCTATGTGTATTTGGTACTTCAACTTGATATTTTTCAACAGCGCTTTCTAAGCGATGAGGGAATGGATGTCTATCTTTATAAACGGCCATTACGTCCAAAACATCATTGGTAATAAATAAATTTGGTTCATTTAAATGTTTACGGTACAAAAACGTTAAAAAAGCATAGTCAAAACTTAAATTATAGGCGACCAATAAGGCGCCTTTTTTATGCAACAATTTAAACTTATTGAATGCTTCTTGTTCACTAACCCCTTCACGTTCTAAAAGTTCATCCGTAATCCCAGTAATCTCAACAATTTTATCATCTAATTTGAAATCTTGTTTAATTAGTACATTCAATTCTTCTTCAACCTTATAAAATTGTCCCTCTTTTTTAAGCAGGAGGGCACCCATTTCAATAATCTTATCATATGCGGGATTTAGTCCTGAGGTTTCAAAGTCAAAAGCTAAGATATATTCATATTTTTCATTTAACATATTAACCTCCCAACAACCACAGCTCTAAGCCTATCTTAGGTTCCACTTCACCACTTTTGATCTTAAAATCTAGGTCTGCTAAAGTATCATAATAGTTCTTTAATTCCGGCATAGCCATGCTATTTGCATTTTTAATCATATAATAAGCTCGACCTTTTGATACATTGAAGTAATCCATAATACTTTTTTCATTGTAACCTTGATCGAGTAAGTGTTTTGTGGTAATAATTTCTTTTAGTTTATATGAAATGTTTAAAATCAAATTAACCGGTGTTTCATTTTTAGTCAATAAATCATAATATATTTCTAATGCTTTTCTTTTATTCTTAGCTACGATGGCATTCGACAATTCAAAAATATTATCTTCTAGGTTCCTTGGTACTAATAAATTAACATCTTTCAAAGTAATTTTTCGATCGTCATAAGCGAATAATTTAAGTTTTTCTATCTCATTATAAAGGCTATTAAAGTCGTAATTAACACGGTCAATTAATTCATTAATCGCTTCATCACTGATTTGATATTTTAGTTCTGCGAAGTAGTTTTTAATATAGGGATAAAAATCTTTTTCCTCCATTTTATCCACCACTTCAAACCGAATATATTTTTTAGCTTCACGACTAATTAAAAAGTTTGAATCAACATCCTTCTTAAGTATAAAAATCAGTGTGGTATCCGTTTTTGGATCCTGAAAATAACGAATTAAGCTTTGAAGATTTTCACCTCTATCTTCATAAAAAAACCAAGCGTTTTTAACCTTGATTACTTTTTTGTCTGAAAGTAAGCTTACTGTTGTTATTTCTTGCAAAAATTCGTATAATTCTAATTCTTCTAAATCATACGTTAAGACGTTAAACGCTTCTACTTTTAGTTTTTTGACTAGTTGGTCCACTTCATTTTTAATCAAAAAATCATCTTCACCAACAAAAGCGTAAATGTAATCTTTCATATCATACCACCTATGTTATATTATACTACAAAAACGAATGTTTTGTATAATAAAAACTATCTCGCCAATGATTATATTTTTTAAAAATAATGGTCCTTTCCTCACTGGTTAAAAGAATCTCGATGTTTTCTTGTTTTAATCGCCAAATAACCTCATTGCTTGGGTGACCATAATAATTGTTTTTTCCTACACTTATTATAGCTTGTTTTGGTTCTACATATTTTAAAAAGTTACTACTAGTAGACGTTCGCGAACCATGATGTGAAATATGAAGAATATCACTTTTCAGCTCTTGTTTGTAAACACTAATTAATTCCTGTTCCACAGCACTCGAAATATCTCCCGTAAGAAGGATAGTTTTATCAGGTAAGACAATCTTCAAAACCAATGAATTATCATTACTATTTTTATAATTTTTCAGAGGCCCCAATACTTCTATTTGTATCTTCCCACAGGTTATTCTTTCGTTAGAAACTCTTTTTAAACCAAATGGTTTTAATTCATTGATATAGTCAGAGTTATCATACGGATTTGTATAAACTCTTTTCACTGAATGGTTTTCAACAATTTTTAATGCCTCGCTACAGTGATCATAATCTCCGTGCGTGATAAAGAAATAATCAATTTTAACATCTCCCATACCATCTAAAAAATCACTGGTTCCACGATGGGCATCAATCAAGATATTACACGAATCAAATGAACCCTTTATATAGGTTGAATCCCCTTGTGAAACATCTAAAAAGTATACCGTATCACTTAAATCTATATGCGGATATAAGTAAATGCCTAAAATGAATCCACCAATGATTAAACTTCTAGTAATAAATTGTTTAAACGTTTTACATAATAATAAAAAGACAAATAATCCCATATATATCCCTATGATTAACAGACTAACATGGGGCATTTTTATTTTAAAAGTTGTGCTTGAATAATAAATACTTAGATTGAATCCATTTAATAGTGGATTAATCATAAATGATAGTGGTTTAATCATTGATAATCCTACCAAGGGCATTAAAACACACGGAAATATAATCACATAGAAAAATCCAAATATAAGTCCCTTTAAATAGATACCACCATTTAGATTTGAGACTATTAGTAAACTGGCAAAAAAGCTAGTTATTTGAATTAACAATATCCCTTTAAATCCTTTTTTTGGTTTCATTATAACAATAAAGAATGTAACTAGAAACGTTAAAATAAAACTATAACTATACCTATAAAATGGGTTAATTAATAGTAATAAAACGAAACTAAGTGATAGACTATCCAATCGAGTTAAACCCTTCTTATTTAAAACTAAGTAACTAAGATGCATAATAAACGCTCTTAATAAACTTATTGGAAACCCTGTTAGAAACACATATAAGCTAATAAACAGAACAATAATTAAATTTTTCTTTTTAATATTAAAATAATCTAATAAACCTCCTAAAACCAAAATTAAAAAACTAATATGCACCCCTGATAAAGCGAATAAATGTGATATACCTAATGAAGCTAAAGATTCCTTAAAATCAGGTTCAAAAATATTATCTGAAAAAACAAGTCCATAAATATAAGATTTTGATGGTTCATCATAATCCTTAAAGTATCTTTTAAGTTTGTATGGTATTTGATTGAAATGAAAACCTTTTTTGATTAACTTACTGCTTTTAACATTTAATTCATAAAATATTTTTTGTGATGCATAATAATTTTTCTCATTAAACCCACCAGGAAATTTCATAGCTTCAAACTTTTGATAAGTATAATTAAGATCTACATAATCTCCTATGTGATAACTATCTTTGGATAAGAAAACATATTTGTTATTATTTTCTGTAACAATATAACGATTAAATGAGTCATATTCTTTTAAATTAACTACTTGAAAAACATTATTTTCAGGTGGTTGTTTAGGAAGATCACTGAACTCAACAAAAAGATAACCAAATAAACCCACTGTTACAACAACCCACTTCTTAGAATACCCTTTTATTAAGTATATAAATGGGATCAATAATAAATAACCAATTATATTCTCATGCCCTAGTAATACAATTAATACTATGAATGCGTAATAATGAAAATAATTATAGGGTAATATAGTCTTTAATTTTCTCATAGGTCTTTTCGCCTATATTATTTACTTTCATTAAATCTTCTAAGTAAATAAATGGTCCGTGTTTAATCCGATAAATTACAATTGCTTCTGCCGTTACCGGCCCTATCCCATTAATCATTTGAAGTTCATCTTTGGTTGCAGTGTTGATGTTAATTTTCTCAAATCGAACATACTCTTGAATTATATATATTGTTTGATCCATTAATACTTCATCAAGTTTAATTTCATCTTTGATGGCATTCTCACTAAATCCACCCGCATAACCGATTAAATCTTCTAAAGTATCTTTTGGTGAAACTTGATAAGTTCCAGGCAATAAAATACCACCTTTAATTTCTACTTTAATTAAAACTGGGTCGGTTGGTATTATTGAATTTGGTTGATACAAGTAAATTCCATACAAGATAAATAAAATAGCTATGATTCCATAAATAGTTAATCCTTTTTTCATATCATCACCCAATTAATATATACCTGCCAGAGTATGATATTTCTCGAAAAAAAAAGCCCTGAAGGCTTTATTTTATGTATTGTTCAGTTAATTCTTTGAATCCAATAAATTTATCATCAAAATTATAGAAACCACGATTTTCTTGATCAAAAATATGGATAATGATATCCCCTAAATCAATTAATAACCATCCAGTTTGTTTACCTTCAACGCCCTTAATTTCATAAGCATTTTTAAGTTCATCTTTTAAGTACCCGATTAAAGCATCACTTTGTCTAGAAGTTCCTGTTCCAATGATGACAATGTTATAAAATGGGTTTTTATTTTCTAAATCATAAATTCTTAAATTGGCTAAGTTTACATGTCCAATCGCGTCAACTGTTTTATTTAATAATGTCATGTATTCTTTCATTCTCCTTTTTTAAATAATAATTATAAGTATCAATTTGATCTTGATGTGGTGTTATATGTTCTTCTTTTAAGTGTTTAATGGTGCTTTCAAGCATATGTATGTAGGCTTCATTTAAATCTGTTAAAGCCATTTGATAAACCACTTTGGCATCGTTAAACGTCCGATTTTTTTCACAGTAATCACTCACACAAAGTATCATCGTTTCTAATGCCATATCAATTTTACCCCACATATGATATTGAATTGCCTCTAAGGTCACTGGGTTAGAAACGCCAATTGATTTTGCATAAATAGTTGCACTAATAGGGTGATACATTTGTTCATGGATATTATCAGTAATAAAGGAGTTATTAATCAGTTTCAAATGATCTTCAGTTTTCCAATATTTCGTTATATCATGGAGATAACTTGCAACTTCTAAAACCTCTAAATCTGCAGCATAGATTTTACCTAATTCTAAAGCTCTCTCTTTAACCCCTAAGGTGTGTTTAATACGATTTGGGTGCCCCTTTAATGCATTTTCCATAAGAATCTTATAGTCCATGAAATACCCCTTTTCTTACCCCAATAAATGCCCCCTTAGGTGCGTATAGTTCTAATGTAATGGGACCTCTAGCGGTAAAGAAACCTAAATCTAATAAATTGATAATATATTCACCAAAATCTAATTTAATAAAATGTTTTTCATAAGGTGCATTAGAGACTGGACTAAATAGAGTCCCCAAATGTTTCTCAAACTGATGATAAACATTTTCATATTTTGTTCTATGAAGATTAATTTCACCTAAATAAAAGGTAAAACTACTTCTCTCACCTTTGATAAAGCTGACAATTACTATGCCACCGATTATAATGGATTGACTTGAGTCTAATTGATAGGTAGTTGGTCTAATTTTTCTACTAGGTATATGTGTCTTATATTCATCATAGTCAAGAAAATCACTAATAAACCCTCTTTGATAAACACCTGGTGTATCGATAATATAACCATTTTTATAGGGTAATTTAATTAAATCTTGAGTAAGTCCTGCTTTAGGTGAACTGAGCGCTTTAATATTTCCATTTATATGTTTTGAGATCCGGTTTAATAACGTCGTCTTACCACTATTTTGTAACCCAACTAAATAAACATTTCCCGTGTGATAATGATCAATCGTTTCTAATAAAATATCCAAGTAATGACCTTTAAGACCTGATAATGGCATAATTTCTAAAAAGTCTTTATAATATTCCCTCAAATCTTTAACCCATAAATCAAAATTAATGGTTTGAGGAAGTAAATCAATTTGATTAATGACTAAAATCTTCTTTTGATTCGGATAAAACTTAGTTATGTCAAACAGTGGTAAAGTGTTTAAATGTAGTGCTGAGACAACATATAATATTAAACTGTTTTCTTCAATAAATGGAAAGTGTGATTTTAAAACGGGTTCTAATGAAATATTATAGTTCTTTAAGTTATGACAACTTAAACAGTACTCATGTTCCATTGATTTAACAAAACCTAGAGCCTTGGGATCATTAGCCTGTAGTGCGATACCGCATCCTTTACATTTCTTCATAGTCTTTTAATCTTTGTTCATATAAATTAGGATACTTATACTTAATCTTCTTAATAATTCTTCTTTCAAAGAAACGGTTAATTCGAGTTGACCAAGTATCCGTCGCTCTTTCGATTGGGTGTACTAGGATTGTAAAAAAACCAATCTTTTCGCCACCTTTTACATCAGTCATTATTTGATCCCCGATATTAATGACTTCATTTTTATGATAATCTTTTGAAGCTATTTTAAGGGCTTTTTTAAATCCTTTCTTAAAAGGCTTTAAAGCAAACCAAACCCCTTTTAAATTAGTTTGTTCCATCACAAGATTAACACGTTTTCTATTATTGTTTGATATTAAAATAACCTCAAACCCAATATTTTTTATAGAGGATAATAACTTCAATGTCTCTGTATCAGCTAAAGCCTTATCATATTTAATAATGGTATTGTCAATATCAATTAAAGCGAGTCTAAAACCTTGTTCATAATACGCCAAAAAGTCGATTTCAAAAATCGACTTATAAGTAATATTCGGAATGTAATGTTTTAATGCCATTAAGATATTTCTAAGACTTCAACGTGAAAAGTATTACCGTTTTCAAGTCTTACAGAAACTGTATCACCAACAGCGGTTCCTAAAACAGATTTACCAACTGGTGATTCTATTGAAATAAGGTTTTGAGCAGGATTCGCTTCAATAGTACCTACTAATTTATAGGTCGCTTCTTTTTTTCTTTCAATAAATTTAATTTTAATTGTTTTACCGATGTTCACTTTATCATCATTAGAGGTAACACGAATAATCTTATAGTTATCTAAGATGTTTTCTATTTCTTTTATTCTACCTTCAGTATGGGCTTGGGCTTCTCTAGCTGCGTCATAATCTGCGTTTTCAGATAAGTCTCCTTGAGCTCTGGCTTCTTGAAGTTGTCTAACGACTTCAGGTCGTTTGACATCTTTTAGTTCTTCAAGTTCCGCTCTTAGCTTTTCGACCCCTTCTTTTGTTAATTCAAATACTGGTTTATTAATAGCCAATTTAATCACTCCTTATGCTTTGTTATTATACAACAAATTCTTTTTTTTTAATAGTTTAAGCCAATTTTTTTAAAATTCCTTTGAGTTTCTTTATGGGTTGGATAAAGTTTATCGAGTAATTGATAAAACTCTAGTTGATGGTTCGCCACCTTTTGGTGAGCATATTCATGTAGTAAGACGTGTTTTGTATAAACTTTATCGATTGACGCCAAGAATGAGTTTAATGTAATTTCATCTTTCCCTTTATGGTAAGAACCATACTTACTTTTAAGTTTCTTAACTTTTACAGGTACTAAATATAACCCATGTTCCTTTAATAATGGTTCAACTTCCGTATGTAGTATTATTAAATAATTTTGCAGTTCAGACTTTAATATATCGTCTTTAAATTGATTATAATCGCAAACTTTTGCATAAATAATTATTTCTTTATTTTCAATAATATATTTCCTTTGACTTGATTCAACCCATTTTAATGAATAATTACGTCCCCATAATGATAGAATTGTTTCCTCTTTTTTTAAGGTTTTTGTGTAATAAAAATCAAAATCATCTTCAATTTTTTTAATGATTGGTTCCATATTCATCCGTCTTGATTTAGAAATCTCAATGTATCCATTTTTTTGTTTAATATAGGTATGTTTAATGTTTTTTTCATTCACTTTAATGTGAAGTGTTTTATTACCTTTTACCAGTTTAGTCATTGGTTTTACGAATTAAATCATAGGGTTCAACTTTAAATGGGATTTTAATGAGAACTTCTTGTCTAGGGTGTCTCGCGGCATCTAACAAATTCATCTCTGTATCATAGATGTTTGTAACTTCAAAAGAACGTGGTTTTTTACCTGGTCCAAACACTTCTAAAATATCATTTGGGCGAAAATGGTTTCTTTGTTCGACTTTAATATAATCGTTGAACTCTTCTAATACGATGCCGACAAATGTTTTAGTTGGAATTTCACTTCTACTGTTATAGAGTTGGTAATTCTTATTCGGAAACTCTCCTAAAAAACCTTCTTTGGTCAATCTGTTTTCAGCCTTACTTATTTCATTTTCATAATATTCAAAATCATTTATTTTGCCTGTAGCCAAGTACTCATCAATTAACATTCTATAAACCCATACAACTGTGGCTATATAATGAATTGATTTCATTCTGCCTTCAATTTTTAATGAGTGGACACCAGCATCAATAAGTGAGGGAATAAACTTTAAGGATTGAAGGTCTTTTGAGCTCATTGAAAACAATGTTTCATCACTAATTTTTTCATTACCATCAAAAAGATCATAATTCCAGCGGCAACTATGTGCACATCCACCACGATTAGCATCTCTTAATGTGAAAGTATTCGATAGTGTACACCTACCACTATAGGATGCACACATGCCACCATGTATAAAGACTTCAATTTCAGCTTGACTCTTTTCCACTATTGTCTTGATTTCAGCAACATTTAATTCTCTACCTAAAACAACCCTGGAAGCACCGATGTCTTCAAAGTATTTGACTGCGTACTGATTTAAAACGGATTGTTGAGTAGATATATGAACTTCTAAGTTTGTATGTTTCTTTGCCATATTGACAATATAAGGACTTGCGGCAATGATTGCGTCTATGTTTGCATCTTCTAAACCTTTTAAATATTCTACTAACCCCTGGTAGTTTTCATCATGCGGAATAATATTTGCCGTAACATAAAGCTTTTTACCCAAACCATGAGCAAAATCAGCGGCTTCTTTAATCTCACTTAAAGAAAAATTAGACGCACGTGCTCTTAATGAATATTCTTGTCCACCTATAAATACTGCATCAGCACCATATAAATAGGCTATTTTAAGTTTTTCTAAATCCCCAGCTGGGGCTAATAATTCTATCATATTATCAAACCTTATATATAGTTTTTAAATATAAGAAACCAGTATCCCAGGTTTCATTATATTTTTCTTGTAATTTGGAAACTTGATTTAAATCTAAATCATTTTTATATAGATTTAGAATATCTAAAGCATAATCATCATCATGGAAAATTGAATCAATGACTAGATAATCTAAGTTATCAATATCATCCAAAATATCTAGAGTAGACGTCACTTCGCTTCGATAAACATGTGTGCCATACTGATCTTCAATAATTGGATGGAGTGGCGCTCTTTTTTCTTCTTTGAGTCGCATGTTTTCATGATGATAGTCATGTGTCTTATTAATTTCATCAAGGTAACTATTCAGCAATAACCTTCTCGAATAAAACATATTTAAATAACCATGTCCAGTCATAAAAAGTTGACCTTTTTTATTTGTTAACATGGTTTTGATTTCATCAAAGTTAACTTCTTTTGAGATAAATGTTCCTTTAATCCCTAAATCAAAATAAGTGTTTAAATCGTATGTGTTCGTTAACAAAGTTTCTGGGTTATAAATAATATCTTTCCCCGTTTCTTTTAATAAGTAATAATACCCAATATCACCAATAATGTAACCTGTAAAAGGTAGATCATTAATTGATTTAATTAAATTATTAAACTCAACAACAGAGGGTTCATGTAACATCATTTTAAATGATACATATAGTTTTTTATTTAAATTAGCCGTAATTGCAGTAATTTTTTCAAATTCCAAAACAGATAAACTCGATGTTTCTCTGGTAGAATGATTTTTAATCCCGACTATTAAACCATCTGCTTGTTGAAGTAATTTTTCACTGTTTTCAATTTTATAAATTGTTGTTAAATATTGCATCTTTTCTCCTTGTTAAACTCATCCCATCGCCTTCATCAGTAAATTTAGTCTCAAAAGCTTGATGGTTCATTAAAAACACTTTAAAAGACTCCAGTTTTTCGATTAATCTTTTTGTCCCTTTAGATACCTTGTTTTTATCGAGATGGTGAAAATTTAAGTTATCACAAATGATAATCCCTTTATTTGATAAATAAGGGCTAAAATAATTAAAATATTTTTCATATTGAGCTTTGGGACCATCAATGAAAATCAAATCAAACTTATCTTGGGGTTTATATAATATTGCGTCTGTATGAACAACTTTTATTTTTGATTCTAAGTTTCTTTCTAGAATATGTTTGTTTGCTAGTTCAACCATGGTTTCATCTTTTTCTAGAGTGATAATTGATTCCACATAATCACTCATCATAATCGCGGAATAACCAATTGCTGTACCAATTTCGAGAACTGACTTGACTTGATAATGTTTAATCTCTTTTAACAAAAAAGAAAGACCATCATCAGAGATGATGGGGATTTTTTTTTCTTGTCCAAACGCTTTTAAATACGCATTCATTTAGATGTCTTCTTCATCCTCATCTTCTTCTTCAACGTCATATTCTTCTGATTCGTCAAAGTAGTCGGATAATATTTCATCTAACATTTCCCATTCTTGTTCCGTTTCGATGTCCTCAAAGTAACCTTCTGTAGCAGATTCTTCATGGTAAACTGCAGCGCTAATTTCTTCACTATCCATAAATCTAAACACAACATATGTTTTATTAGTGTCTTCATTATGGTGCGTAAATAAAATTTCTGCTACCTTTTCTTCATCATCAATTGTGATGGTAATTAAGTTGTCATCTTGCATAGCTTTCTCCTTTACTATCTAAATAGTTTTGTAATATTAAAACAGCTGCTAACATGTCTTTTTTTTCTTGACGCTTTTTTGTTGAAAGACCAGCTTCTTTTAAGGTATAAGTTGCTTGTTTGGTTGATAGTCTTTCATCCCACAATACTACTGTGGCATTTACTAATTTTTCTAATGATTCTTTAAAACTAATCGAGATATTAGCTCTAATCCCAATATCGTTGTTCATGTGTTTAGGAAGCCCTAAAACAACCACATCAACCTTTTCTGTATTAATATAATGACTAATATAGTTGACGGCATCTTCATAATTATCTTTTTTAAACCTGTAAGTAGAAACCCCATAAGCGATAATCCCAGAATCACTTCTAGAAATACCTAAACTTATTTCGCCTAAATCTAGTCCAATATAAGTCATAGTTTGCTCAACTCACCAATTAATAAATCCACCTTAGAGGTATCACTGGTGCCACCTTGTGCGAAATCTGGTTTGCCACCACCTGAACCATTTGAAATTTCATTTAAATGTTTAATGATTTCTCTTGCATCATTTTGATTAGTTTTAACCATATAGGTAACTTTTTCATCACTGATATTCAACAAATATACTTTGTCTACTTTCATTTTATCATAAATTTCAAATAGTAAACTTCTTAATATGTTAGTTTCTAATTTTTTTGTAACAATTAAATTGTTTTTTCTGTTTTGAATAAGCTCATCTGTATGACTTAATGTCAAGGCATCTTTTTTAGAAGTAATTTGTTTTTCTAAAGTTTTATTATCTTCTTTTAAAGTATCAATATAATTTCTTAAATTAATCATATCTTGATAAGACCCATTTACTGCTTCTAAAACTGGTGATTGGTACGCATTCATGATATTCAATGATCTAATTTCCTTAATGAGTTGTTCATGTTTTGTTAATAAAAGATTCATTTCTTCATAAACTGCTTCATTTCTAAGAATAAAATTATTGATATAATTAGCACCACTAAAAGCCTCAATTCTATAAATGCCCGATCCTATTGATTGGCAACTAGAAATCAAGAAAGATTCAATATCTTGAGTATTTTTAACGTGTGTACCACCACATAATTCAACGCTATAATCAGCCACAGATACGACTCTGACAACCTCTCCATACTTTTCACCAAACAATGCCATTGCCCCAGTATTTACGGCTTCAAGATAAGGCATTTCTTGTATTGTTACAGAGGTGTTTTGTTTAACATGATTTTTAACTTTATTTTCAATTTCTAATAGTTGTTCATTGGTTGGTGATTCATAATGATTAAAGTCAAATCTCAACAAATCATCCTTAACCAAACTACCTTGTTGGTTAACATGAACCCCTAAAACTTCTTTTAATGCTTTATGGAGTAAGTGCGTAGCGGTATGGTTTTTCATGATGTTAAATCTAGTGTCTTTATCTACAACAGCTTCCACAATTTCACCTTCATCAAAGTGACCATCAACCACGTGTAAGTGTTGATCATTAGGTAATTTAATAACATCCTTTACTTCATAACCATTTATATAACCACCATCAGCAACTTGTCCACCCATAGTAGCGTAAAATGGTGTTTTATCTAAGACTATCCCATCTTCAAAAACCTTAATCACTTTAGCTTGAATCTCTAATAATTCATATCCCACAAAAACTGATTCTTCTTTAAAATCTAAATACGCTTTATCTTGAGATTTCATTGAATTAACTGATTTTCTTGATTGACGGCTTTTTTCTTTTTGAAGTTCTAATAGTTCATTAAACCCATCTTTATCTAATGGGATATGATAATCAGTCGCATATTCTTCTTGAAGTTCGATAGGAAATCCATAAGTATCAAAAAGCGTGAAAGAATCTTCTTTTGATAAGGTTCCTTTTTCATCAATAATTTTCTTAATTAAAGACTCACCAGTTGATAGAGTTTCTAAGAATTTTGTTTCCTCAACTGAAATAATTTGGTTAATAAAGTTCATGTTTTCTATAACATTCGGATAAGTATCTCCCATTATATCAGAGACCTTTGAGGTCAGATTAGTTAAAAATGGTCCTTCAATTCCTAATTGTCGTCCATGTTTTAAAGCACGTCTTAAAAGTCTTCTTAAGACATAACCTCTCCCTAAATTAGAAAGTACAGCTCCATCACTAATTGCCATCACAAGTGTTTTAATATGATCGGCAATTACTTTAAAACTGATTTGACCTGTGTAGTTTGTTTTAGAAATTACTTCTATTTCTTTAATAATCGGTAAGAATAAATCTGTCTCAAAGTTTGTTTCAGTATTTTGTAAGATACAAGCAAATCGTTCTAACCCAGCGCCAGTATCAATGTTTTTAGATGGTAATTCTTGATACTCACTTCTAGGAATGTTTGGCTTTGCGTTAAATTGTGAAAATACAATGTTCCATATTTCAATATAACGATCGTTTTCAATGTCTTCTTTGATCAGTTCAATCCCACGTTTATCATATTTATCACCACGATCAAAAAAGATTTCTGTATCTGGACCACTTGGTCCTTCACCAATCTCCCAAAAGTTTCCTTCCACAGGAATGATATGAGATTCTTTAATTCCTAAACTTAACCACTTTTCTTTAGTTGTAAGATCGGCTGGATAATAAGTCATGTAAAGTTTATCGACTGGCATGTTAAAATAATTTTTTCCTGTTAGTAATTCTAAACCATATTCTATCGCGATTTCTTTAAAATAATCCCCTATAGAAAAATTACCCATCATTTCAAAAAACGTATGGTGTCTTGCGGTAAAACCGACATGTTCAATATCATTTGTACGAATACATTTTTGCACATTTACAAGTCTTTTCGAATCCGGAATTAAAGTTCCGTCAAAGTACTTCTTTAATGGTGCAACACCCGCATTAATCCAGAGTAAAGTTTTATCCCCTTTAGGAATCAAACTCGCACTTTGTTCTATTTTATGACCTCTTTCATTAAAAAAACGTAACCATGTTTCTCTAATATCTTTACTTGACATGTATTTCATTTCAATCACTCCTCATTCAAAATAAAAGTCCTTAGAAAAATATTTCTAAGGACGAATTTAATCGCGGTACCACCTTAGTTCCGTCTAAACGGCACTTCATTGTGCTTTTAAGGCAAGCTAACCAGTACTCCTAAGTAGCCTTCACAAACGGTTTTAATATCTTTTCACCAACCAGATACTCTCTACATAAAAAACACATTTCTTACTCGTCTTATTCAACATACTATAATTATTTTATCATAAACAATCTAATTTTAAAACATTTATTGTTTAACAAATTTTGATTGTCCATTTACCTTAAATAGTGCTTTAAATACATACATCGCTCCAACTGAAGCCCATAATGCTACTAAAAAATAACGAATTAAATCAAAAATATAATGATCTCCAATTAAAGCGAACAGTGGCTTCATGCCTTCTTTAATAATTAATGCGCCAATAATGCCTATAAAGAACTTTAAGAGTTGAACCCACCATATTTCTTCAACTTCATACTTCACGTATCGTTTTTCTAAGAAATAACCTAATACTAAACCCATGTATCCACCAGCAGCAACATAAAACTGTTCATTATAAACAAAGAATAACGCAACTATGAACAAAGGAATAACTACCATTGCTTTTAAATCTTCAGTATTTTCTTTACCCAATCCTAAAATCCATAAGAAAAATAGTCCTAATACAAT
>JAQUCY010000092.1 GCA_028685975.1 Acholeplasmataceae bacterium
ACTCAACTAAATCGCCTTCGTTCAAATTTTTGAACCCTTCAGCTTGGATTGCAGAGAAATGTACGAAAATATCTTTACCATCATCAGTAGAGATAAAGCCATAGCCTTTTTTCTCATCAAACCATTTAACTTTGCCTGTCATGAAACGAATACTCCTTACTTCTAAATTTAACATATAATACGCTTAAGAGTATTATAACACCAATTCATCATTATTACAAGGCGTTATGTTGCTGTGGCGTAATTTCCACAATCATAATAGTTGATTTTAAAGGTTTAATCTATGCTAAAATTGAATTTTTTAGTTTCCGTTTTGATAATTTATCAGCTAATGAAATCAAGGATTTCTTTGGTTAATTCATTTGGTTTATCAATGAGGGGTGAGTGACCACACTTTTCAAATCTAACATACTTAACATCTTTTAAAGCGGCATTGTTTTCTAAAACCATGTATTCTGGTACAGTTATATCTAAGCTTCCCCAAAATGATAATACCGGTTGTTTAATGAGCTTCATTAAATCTTCACCTTTTCGATAAATCGAAGGTTCTTTGCCCATATTTAGGTTGGCCAGTGCCCAGTCAGCATCAATTAAACATCTTTGTTTTAGTGTTTCTTTGATGTAAACAGCATTGTCATCTTCATGAGGCTTACCATATGTATAAATGGTTTTTTCAAAGATATAACTCATCATTGCAGCATTTCCAGTTTTTAACACCTCTAAAACAGGTTTAACTTGAACTGGATCTTCAGCCATTTCTTCTTTAGATTTATAAGGTACACCTATTTGAGGCGTAAGATCAGCATTTTTCTTAAAAATAGGATAGCCTTTATGCGTCGTTGAGTTAATTAGAATAAGCTTATTGACAACGCTATGTCTTGCTGCTAGTTCCATCGCAACTCCACCACCTAAACTCCAACCTACCACATCAACTTTGTCGATGTTCAACTCTTTTAAAAAAAGTCTTAAATCGGTTGCCAATGTTGCCAATGTATCAAATCTATTTTCGTAACTAGAATCACCATAACCTCTTAAATCAGGGGCAATAACTCGAAGTGTTTTAGGCAATCTATCAAAAAGTGGTTTGTAATATAAACTACCTGAAAAATTACCGTGAATTAATAATAAAACCTGATCTCCAGACCCTTGCTCTAAATAAGCATATGTTTCATCATTGCCTATTTTAATTGTTTTCTTTTTCATTGTTACACTCCTATATATTAAATGTAGTATCTTTCACATTAATAAAACCTAGACATAAACTCGCAAAATCAGGGGTCTTTCATACATACTTGCATGACCTGCATGAGGAATTTTTACCCAGTGACTGTTTTTAATCTTCTTAAAAAGTAATTCTTGATCTCTTACAGGAGTCAAGTAATCTTCTTCAGATGAAATAATCAAAGTATGTGCTTCTACTTTATCTAGTTCATTTAATACATTATATGATTCGCTTGAATTAGTCAACCGCTCCATTTGCTCAATGAATGGTTTATTGCTAAACAAAGGCTCCAATATTTTTTTCGGTTATCAAACCAAGTTTGATTTTTTTCATAAAAATAAGGTGAATAAATAATCGGTATGGTGGTGTAATAATAAGCTTCACCATCTAAATGATTTCCTACTTTAATCCAGCTTCTGCCTATATCTCTTAACCAAGGGGTTGTGTAAGCAGCTGTATTAAGTAAAACGAGTCTATCAACAAATTTAGGGTATTTAATCGCATATTCTAAAGCAACTTCTCCCCCATAACTAATTCCTACAATAGAAACACTTTCAAGGTTTAGATGTTTTATTAATGCATGTGTAACTTCAACTTGAATAGAGTGATCATACTCCACTATTAATCTTGTTGATTTACCCTGATCAAGAAAATCCACTCTAATCAAAGTGTTATTAATTGAAAAACTATTTAGAAAAGGCGTCCATGATTTGGTTGACATCATAATTCCATTTTATAAAATTATTGGCTTACCTTGACCTGTTGCTTCATAAAATATCTCTTTACCTTGAAATGTGAAGCTACTAATATATCCACCCTAAAGCAATTGCTTCTTTTCTTAATTGATCTCTAAATTTTGGATGTGCAATACTAATTAAAAGTTCCACTCTTTCATCTACAGATGTTTCTCTTAAATCTACCACTCCATATTCTGTAACAACATGGTCAACATCATTTCGTGATAAGCTTACCGCAGCGCCTGGTTTTAAAGTTGAAACAATTTTAGAGACTTCTTTTTTTTCACCAGTTTCTTTATTTCTTACCATAGCGGTTGAATAAAGTGCGATAAATGATTTACCATTTTTAGAATTAACTGCGCCAACCGCGGTATCAGTTTGACCACCAGTTCCCGAAAATTAAACGTGTCCCAATGATTCACTCGCACATTGACCCGTTAAATCTACTTCCATCGTAGAATTAATACTAATAGCATTATCATTTAATCCAATAATATACGGATCATTTACATAAGACCCTTTTAATAGCTGGAACTGGCCCAAGCCCCATGTAATTAGGATCCAATGCACCTTGAGCTACTTCTACTATTTCGGCTAAAACATGAAGATTATGCTTCTTAACCGCTTCTTCACTCGCAATTACAACAAAAGAAGCACCATCGTTAATTCCACTTGAACTACCGGCAGTAACAATGTGCCGTCTGTTTTAAATGCAGGTCTTAATTTTGCTAACTTTTCTAGGTTTGTAGATCTATTAGGATATTCGTCTTTATCAAAGACAACCGTTTCTTTTCTTGATTTAATTTCAATTAGAATAATCTCTTCAACAAATTTATCTGTGTCAACAGCGTTAATAGCTCTTATTTGTGATTCATAAGAGAATTTGTCTAGTTCTTCTCTCAATAATTTATGTTTTTCTGCAATATTTTCAGCAGTAATCCCCATATGAATAGGAGAGAAAGAATCCATTAAGGCATCTCTTAAGGTTGTATCTTGAAATTCTAAATTACCCATTTTCACACCACTTCTAACTTTTCCTGAAACGATATAAGGGGCATTACTCATCGATTCAACACCACCGGCAACAACTACATTATTATATCCAGCTTGGATTGACATAAATCCGTTCATGACAGATTTCATCCCTGAACCACACACCATGTTGACTAAATACGCAGGTACATCTACCGGAATTCCAGCTTTAACCGAAATTTGTCTAGCAACGTTTTGACCAAGTCCCGCTGAGATAACATTCCCAACGATAACTTCATCAATAGCTTCTTTTGGAACTTTATGTTTATCCAACATTTTTGATACAACTTGAACACCTAATTCATCCGCAGTAACATCTTTTAAAATAGAATTAAAGCTTGCGATAGGGGAACGATTTGCAGCAACAATAAAAACATTTTTACTCATATGAGTCTTGTATACTCAGAACTGTAATAATAGTTAGAGTATAACTTCCTTTCTTTCTATTGTTATAATTAAATTAAGCACTGTGGATTTGTGTCATATTTGTATAGCTTTGACTATTGAAGGAGACTCTT
>JAQUCY010000093.1 GCA_028685975.1 Acholeplasmataceae bacterium
GTGTTCAGTAAGATTAAAGTAGATTAACTAATTCTTAACTTAAAAGAAAATAATTATTTGATATAATAAAAACAAGAGGTGAAGATATGGCAAATAATACAAGACTAGATTTAAGAAGTATCAATATTTATCAAGTATTTTTGAGACAACATACTAAAGAGGGAACTTTTATTAGTTTAATTGATGATTTAAAACGAATTAAATCATTAGGGATGGATTACCTTTATTTACTCCCTATTCACCCAATTGGTAAACTACATCGCAAAGGAAGTATAGGGTCACCTTATTCTATTAGTGATTATCGTGCGACTAACCCTGATTTTGGATCCATTGAAGATTTTGAAAAGTTAATCAAAAGTGCCCATAATGAAGGATTAAAAGTAATGATAGACGTTGTTTTTAATCATACAGCACATGATGCAGTATTATTAGAAGAACACCCAGAATGGTACTATAGAAAAAATGGTAAACTCGCAGGTAAAGTTGGGGACTGGTGGGATATTACCGACCTAGATTTTAGAGTGCCTGAACTGTGGGATTACTTAATAGAAACATTGGTTTTTTGGACCAATAAAGGGGTAGACGGTTTTAGATGTGATGTTGCCACATTAATTCCGATGGAGTTTTGGTTAAAAGCTCGAAAAGAAGTTAGGAAAGTAAATCCTAACGTCATTTTCTTAGCAGAATCAATCCATCCAGGTTTTGTTAAACATACAAGAGATTTAGGCTTTTATGCAGCAAGTGATTCGGAAACATATGAAGCTTTTGATATTTTATATGATTATGATATTCATGATGAATACTTAGATTATGTAACAGGAAAAGGAAGTTTAAATACTTGGTTAAAAGCTATCTTAAAACAAGAATCTATTTATCCAGCTAACTATGTAAAACTAAGAAATTTAGAAAACCATGACCAAGAAAGAATTGCTCACCATCTTAAAGATGAAGTGAGACTATTAAATATAACGGGATTATTGTTCTTCTTAAAAGGGGCGACAATGATTTATGCAGGTCAAGAATATGGGGTTTCTAAAAAGGTAGATTTGTTTGAGATTGATAAAGTCGATTTAACCCCAAATCACATGCACATTAGAAATCTAATTCATAGAATGAGTCATTTAAAGAAAGACTCTTTATTCCAAAAAGGTGTATTCAAGATTCATTTCCAAGATTTAGAAGCGGCTGTTATCACTTATGAAAATGAAACATCATGTACTATCGGGATATTTAACGTCGGTAATAGTGTAGGTGAAGTAGCAGTACCACTTGATAATGGTGTGTATCAAAATATTTTATATCCAAATCAAGTTAAAGTTGAAGATAATAAAATCACTTTAACGGATAAACCAATGGTTTTATTTACGATGAAAAAACAAATATAAAAAATAAAAAAGCGATTTAGGTCGCTTTTAATTTATTTATGGCAGGGCCAGCAGGATTTGAACCTACGAGTGATGGAGTCAAAGTCCATTGCCTTACCACTTGGCTATGGCCCTATTTATTTTTGCGACATGGGGCGGCTAAAGGGACTCGAACCCTCGCGTGCCGGGACCACAACCCGGTGCGTTAACCACTTCGCCATAACCGCCAACTGTCGCAAACTCTATTATACAATATTTTAAAATTATGTAAAGTCTTTTTTAAAAAATTTTGTGTTCAAGTATTGAGTTGCTAACTTTAATTTAATAAACCTTCACTTCTTAGCTCTTTAAACAGTTTATCTATATCTAGCGGATATCTAACCTTTTTAACAGTTTCATCGGTTATCTCTTGAAAGCTTGCGTTCATGGTATCCGTCCTTATTTATAAAAAATAAGACCCTTTACCTAACCAATCATAAAATCAAAATATCGCTAAACAAATTAATGTATATGATTGGTTAGACAAAAAGTCTTATATTCTTATATTCAAAAGATTTGTCATTAATTTGTTTAGCACATCTATTTTATCACTTTTGTTGTTTTACGGCAACTTTTTACTTGAACAGAGTTTTTAAAAAAATGTTATAGATGTGTTAAAATGATTTGGAAATGTGATATAAATTTGGTATTATTGTATAGTACGCAAGTAGGAGGTTTATTATGAAGTTTTTAGGAAGAGTATTATATGGCTTCGTCATATTAATCATTGGGCTTAATGTTTTTACACAAACAAGAAATTATGCTTATACTAAATCAATTGGATTAAATGGTGAAACAGCGGTTAATGAAGGAAATTATGATTATTTTAGAGGACTAAGAGGTTATTATTTAAGTGATGATGTTATTAGTGAAATAATAACTTTAGAAGAAATATCTTTTAATCTACATGCTTTTTTACAAAGTAATGGTGATTTTAATGTTCTAACCGTGGTGGTTGATGACTTAGAAGGTCTTGATACCGAAATGTTAAATATAAAGATTACTGGTACAGGTGGTAATTTTGAACAACAATTAGTTAAAATAAATGAAGGTAATTGGTTTATTCAATATGTTTTCTTGGAAAACTTATACGCAAACCAACCAGACTTACGAGATGATATTTTAGATGTTTCTATTTGGCATGTTCCAAATCCAAATGAAGAAACGATCGTTCCATTATATGATTATGATGAAACACAAGGACCACTTTTGACAGCAAAAGAGTCTAATTTAGCAGCTATTATAACTGGATTAAATCATTTAGACCACAATCCTATTAAAACGATTGCTGCATCAGACGCAATCGCAGCGGTTCCAACAGAACAAGCTAAAGGGGCATTAAAAACTTATAAAGATGTTATCTTTAGAGTTAAAGCACCAAAAGATGTTACAGGAGATGCTTATATCAGTGGCAATTTTAACAACTGGGCAGAAGCGGATAGTAACTATAAATTGTCTTATAATGAATCTACAAAAACATTAGAGGGAAAGTTTGATATTACGACTGACTATACCACTATTCAATATCAAATCAATTTTCCAAATAACTTAGTTGAGGTAGATGAACTTGATCAAGTGGTATTACATACCCACACCTTATTAACGCCAGATAGTGTAACTTTATCTGATTACAATATTGTTAAAGTGGCATCTGGTTTACCTGAATACAAGTTTAACGAATATAATTGGGTTATTTGGAGAAATATGGGGATTTTTGCCTTAATATTCGCCGTACTTACTTACTTAATTTTCTTTAGAAAGAAACGAAAAGGAACGAAAAATGTTTATGTACCAGAAGGTGTTAAAAAGGATGAAGTAGTTAAAAAACCAACCCAAAATTTAAACTTAAAACAAATCTCTGATATTGAGGATAGAGATAAAGTTTATGAAGTAGAAGAGACTCAAGAAACTTCTAATCCTGTTGAAGTTGAGCCGAAAGAGAATATAGAAGAATAAATTTTAAGATTGTAAAAATATTAAACGTGTGCTATATTAATAATGCACGTTTAAATTAGGGATATGGTGTCAACGGTAGCACAGCGGTCTCCAAAACCGTTAGTCCGGGTTCGAATCCTGGTATCCCTG
>JAQUCY010000020.1 GCA_028685975.1 Acholeplasmataceae bacterium
CATGAGGGTTTTATTTATCAATAGGAGGAGACTTATGAAAGAAACCGTATTGGAACGTAAACAACGTGAGGTTTTAGAACTTAAGGACCGTATCGAACAAGCAAAAACGATCGTTGCTTTTGATGATGCAGGTTTAACAGTATTAGAATCAACGGAACTAAGAACCAACCTTCATAAAGAAGGTGGCTCAATGGCTGTTTACAAAAACAACATTGCACGTCGAGCAATGGAACTCGCTGGCTATAGCGAGATTACTCCACTGTTAGTCGGCAAAAAAGTATTGGTTTTCTCAAATGAAGATGTTGTTGCACCGGCACGAATCGTCTATGAATTTGGAAAAACAAATAAGAAAGTTGCTGTTAAAGGCGGTATTATCGAAGGTAAAGTTGCTCATTATGATCAAATCATTGAATTAGCTACACTACCATCTTACGAAACACTATTAACACAATTAGCGGCAGGATTATTAATGCCATTGAAAGAACTTTCAATTGGACTAAATATGATTGCAGAATTAGAACAAGAACAAGCATAAGGAAAAAGGAGAACATAACATGGCAAAATTAACAAAAGCTGATTTCGTAGCAGCTATTAAAGAAATGACTATTCTTGAAATCAAAGAATTAGTTGATGGATTAAAAGAAGAATTTGGTATTGACCCAACAGCAGTATCCGCAGCTCCAGCAGCAGTTGGCGCAGCAGCAGCTGAAGAACAAACAGAATTCACAGTACTTATCAAATCATTTGGTGCTCAAAAGATTCAAGTTATTAAAGTTGTTAGAGAATTAACAGGTCTTGGATTAGCTGACGCTAAGAAATTAACAGAAACTGAAAATGGCGTTATTAAAGAAAACGTTAAGAAAGAAGACGCAGATGCTGCTAGAGAAGCTTTAGAAGCAGCTGGGGCTACTGTTGAAGTTAAATAATTAAAATTAATACAATAAACCTGGGCAAGGCTCGGGTTTTTGTGTTTGGAGAAACGTTCAATGTCAAATCATTATTTTACCAATGATCCTAACTTAAAACATGATATCCAACACGTTAGATTTGTGAATAACGGTATAACTTACCGTTTTTTCACTGATAGCGGGGTGTTTTCAAAATCACAAATTGATTTTGGGACGAAAACATTATTAGAAGCATTTACTTTTAATAATTATCGTTCATTATTAGACTTGGGATGTGGATATGGGGTTATTGGGATTGTTATAAAAAAACAATTTTTAGATCTTGAAGTTACTCAATCAGATGTGAATGAAAGAGCTATAGATCTTACAAAGAAAAACACAGATGAAAACAATGTTTCAACAAATATCATCACTAGTAATGGGTATGAAAATATCACAGGCACTTTTGATTGTATTACATTAAATCCGCCTATTAGAGCCGGTAAGGAAATCATATTTAATTTATATGATGATACATACAAACATCTTAATAAAGATGGTGAATTTTGGATTGTGATTCAGAAAAAACAAGGTGCACCATCTCATATCAAATATTTACAAAATTTATTTAGAAATGTAGAAATTATTACAAAAAACAAAGGCTATCACATTTTACGAATGAAGAAGGGTCAATAGACTTGACTTATTGCTTACTTTAATATAAAATATTAAGATGCAGTATTATGGCCGAGATTATAATAAAATAGTGAAGATTAATAGAAAATACCACAATTAGGGAGCGTGAACAAATGGGATTTCGTAACGTACAGTACGGAAAAAAAGCACAACGACGTAATTATTCAAATATGCGGTACGACGTTGACCTGCCAAATTTGATTGAAATCCAAACCAGTTCTTTTGAATGGTTTGTGACTGACGGATTAAAACTCTTATTTGAAGAGTTATCACCAATCGAATCATATAACGGAGATTACAAACTTTATTTTTCAAATCATCGTTTTGAAGAACCTAAGTACAATATAATGGAGTCAAAACAAAGAGATATTAACTATTCTAAACCATTATTTGTTACCGTTAGATTAGAAAAAGTTAAAACAGGGGAAGTTGTTGAAAGACAACTTTTTATGGGTGATTTCCAATATATGACGCCAACAGGCACATTTATTATTAATGGGGCAGAACGTGTTGTGGTTTCACAAATCGTACGTTCAAGCGGTGTTTATTATACCAGTGAATTTGACAAAAAGAATAATATTGTTAAATTCCAAAGCCAAGTTATCCCAACTAGAGGTGCTTGGTTAGAATATGAAATGGGTGCCAAAAATATCTTTTATGGTAAACTAGACAGATCCAAAAAAGTATCATTAACTTCTATGATTCAATCACTAGGATTTAATGGTTTTGAAGCAGTGATGAAACTATTTCCTACCTACGCTAAAGAATTAGAAGATACTTTTAAAAAAGATGAAAAAGATAGTATTTTTGACTCTAATCATGCTATAGAAGAGTTATACTCTAAAATGCGTCAAGGTGAAAAGATTCCTATCGAAGCAGCAAAAGACTTTGTTAGAATGCGTTTATTTGATCCTCGACGATATGACTTAGAAGAAGTTGGGCGTTATAAATATGGACAAAAACTTGATGTTGTTCAACGTTTAAAATCAATCGCTCAAGGAATCCCTTATGTTAATCACCCTACAGTTTATACGTACGCCAAAGACATTGTTGATATTAAAACAGGTGATGTATTAATTGAAAAAGGGTCAGTTGTTGACTTAGACTCAGTTGAACTTATTAGTAAACACAAAGACTCAATTAGAGTAAACATCTTAGCTAAAGAAGAATCGCTTCAAAATGAATCTGAAACAGCTGTTTTTGGAGTTAAGACTTCAGACTTAACCGAACAATATGCTAACCATGATATCTTATATTTACCTAAGGATTCACCTGAGGCAGCCCTTTTAGTTCAAAAAGGTGAAAAGATTACTAAAGAGGTTAGAGCACGTATTCAAAAGTTCCAAAACCAAATTATTTTTGTTGAAAAAGATGAATATGGTAAGGAACAATATTTCAAGAACGCAGAAAAATTAAATATTATTTTAAACTTATATGGTTCAACGGAATTAGTTAAACCAATTAAATTCCAAAAACAAATTAAGATTAATGAAAACATTGTTAACTTGTTAACAGGAGAAATCATTGTTACAAAAGGCACTATATTAACACCTGATGTAAGACATACTCTTCTTGTTAATCGGAATGGTTTAAACGCAGATGCGCTTAAATATTTAAAGACATTTGTCGAAGAAGATATTAAACTTACAGACGGTTCAGTTCTTTACAAGAAAGGTACTGAAGTAGATGATGAAGTGTATTTTAATATTTATAAAAACCAAGATAGATTAGTTAATCTTAGTGATTTAAAATATGCAACTGTATACGCTAAAACAGATATTGATATTTTAGAAGACTACAAACGTAATGAAAACAATGACACTGAACGTAAACCAATCATTTATGCAGGTCATGAAATTACCGAAGTAGATTTATATAACCTTCAGATGGTTCGTAATAAACTAGATGAAAATGTTATTAAATATTTCTTAGTTTCTGGTAAGAGAAATGAATTCTTTAGAAAAGAATCTCAAAGAAGAGATGTTTTTGTTGAAGTCGTGTCTGTAAGAGCAGACAAGGATAAAACAGCAAAAGAAGTCATTGAGATTATGGGGAATGATTCAACTGAAGATAGACTTCATATTACGGTTAGTGATATTGTTGCCTCCATCAGTTATTACTTTAATCTTTATGATGGGGTTGGAAATACAGATGATATTGACCACTTGTCAAACAGAAGACTAAGACTTATCGGAGAATTATTAAAGAATCAATTTAGAATTGGATTGTCCAAACTTGAAAAGAACATTAAAGATAAGATGTCTACTGCTGACGTAACTGAGGCAACCCCTCAAAGTCTTATTAACATTAAACCTTTAACAGCTTCCTTAAAAGAATTCTTTGGATCAAGCCAACTTTCACAATTCATGGATCAAATTAACCCATTGGCAGAGTTAACTCAAAAAAGAAGAATTTCAGCCCTTGGTACAGGTGGTCTTGCTCGTGATAGAGCAGGTGTTGAAGTCCGTGACGTTCACGAATCACATTATGGTAGAATTTGTCCTATTGAAACACCAGAAGGTCCATCTATTGGTTTAATTAGTAGTTTAGCTTCATATGCTAAAGCGGATAAGTATGGTTTTATTCAAACACCTTATTTAAAGGTTGAGCACAATAGCGAAGGTGAACCAGTTGTTACCGATGAAATTGTTTATTTAACAGCAGGTGAAGAAGAGTCTTCATTGATCGCATCAGCCAATAGTGAACTAGATAATAAAGGTCGTTTTGTTGATGACTTTATTGTCGGTCGTTTATTAGGTGAAACTAACTTATTCGATAAGAGTGAAATTAAATATATGGACGTTAGTCCAAAACAAATTGTATCGGTTGCGACTTCATCTATTCCGTTCCTAGAACACGATGATGCTTCACGTGCCTTAATGGGGGCGAACATGCAACGTCAAGCTGTACCATTATTGGTACCTGAATCACCAATCGTTGGAACTGGTATTGAATATCGGGCTGCAAAAGATTCAGGCGCAACGATTGTTACTGATGTTGCAGGTATAATTACTTATGCCGATGCAAGAAGAATTGAAGTTACGGTTAAACCAACTGAAAATATCACAACCACAAGAGGTAAGGTTGTCTATGACATCAATGATCCATTTAATTGGGACGCCTATGATGCCTTACGAGTTGCGAAACAAACTGATAAATTAGAAAGAAAAACGTTCTACTTGATTAATTTCTTAAGATCTAACCAAGACACCGCTATCCTACAAAGACCAATTGTACAAGTAGGTGAAGTGGTTGAAGCCGGTCAAATTATTGCGGACGGACCTTCAACAGAAAAAGGTGAATTAGCCTTAGGTAGAAACGTTACTGTTGCCTTCATGACTTGGGAAGGTTATAACTATGAAGACGCGATTATTATGAGCGAAAGATTAGTTAAAGAAGACATTTATACATCAATTCATATTGATGAACACCAAGTTGAATCAAGAGACACAAAGTTGGGTAGAGAAGAAATTACCCGTGAAATTCCAAACGGACCTACTGAACAACTTAAATATTTAGATGACCGTGGCGTTATTATTCCTGGAACTGAAGTTCATGAAGGTGATATTTTGGTTGGTAAGATTACGCCTAAAGGGTTAACAGACCCAACCCCAGAAGAAAAATTACTTCAAGCAATATTCAATGAAAAAGCAAGAGAAGTAAGAGACTCTAGTTTAAGAGTACCTCATGGTGGTGGTGGGATCGTTCACTCAATCCAATATTTCTCTAAAGCAAATGGAGACGATTTAGGGCCTGGTATCAATGAAGCAATTCGTGTATATATCGTGAAGAAACGTAAAATCTCTGAAGGAGATAAAATGGCAGGACGTCACGGTAATAAAGGGGTTATTTCGAAGATATTACCAGTAGAAGATATGCCGTATATGGAAGATGGTACACCAATTGACATTATGTTAAACCCACTAGGGGTCCCAAGCCGTATGAACATTGGCCAAGTATTAGAAGTTCATTTAGGAATGGCTGCCAAATCACTGGGTATTAAAGTTGCTACACCAGTATTTGATGGGCTATCAGAAAAAGATTTAAAAGAAGTAATGGCTGAGGCTAATATGGCTTCAGATGGTAAACGTGTGTTATATGATGGCCGTACTGGCGAACCTTATGAAAATAGGATTAACGTTGGGGTCATGTATATGATTAAGTTATCTCATATGGTTGAAGATAAATTACACGCAAGAAGTGTTGGACCATACACACTTGTTACTCAACAACCAATGGGTGGTAAAGCTCAAAATGGTGGACAACGTTTTGGGGAAATGGAAGTTTGGGCACTATACGCTTATGGCGCAGCGCACACACTTAAAGAAATTCTTACCGTTAAGTCTGACGATATTATCGGTAGAAATAAGGTTTATAAAGCTATTACAGATGGTAAACCAATTCCAGATTCTCATATTCCTGAGTCATTTAGAGTCCTTACCCGTGAACTTCAATCACTTGGTTTATATGTTGAATTAATTGATGCAGAAACCGGTGAAAACGAAGTGAACAAATCACTTGTTGACCAAACCAGTCCATTCGATCGAAGAGGGAGGTTTTAAACTTGAAAACAGCTGATTTAAAGAAAATAGCGATTAAAGAACTTAAATTAAGCGAAGAAATTGTTGTTGCCTTACATTTATCAGGGATTGACACAGTAGAAGATTTAGCTGGGTTTACTTTAACGCAATTAAGAAAATATATTTTTAGAGAAGATGAATCTCAATTTGAACAAATACTCCCTATTTTAAGAAAATATGAAATTCCAACTCAGGTTGAATCATTAAGTTTATCTAAAGACTTAGAACAAGCATTAAGTGATATTAATATTACTGAAACACAAGATTTGTTCTTAATGTCTAAAGAAGACTATGACACTTTGACACATGATGATGCCTTATTTAAAAAAGAGTTAGATGAAATATTTGAATTATATAACATCAATTTAGAAGACGGAGAAGATCTTCCAATTGATGTTAGCGAGTATGTTAGAATTGAACAAGCAAAACCTAAAAATAAAGCTTACGGTTCAAAAGATTATTCTCACTTAAAAATTAGACTAGCATCACCTGATGAAATTAGAATGTGGAGTTATGGTGAAGTCTTAAAACATGAAACAATTAACTACAGAACTTTAAAACCTGAAGTAGACGGTTTGTTTTGTGAAAGAATCTTTGGACCGACTAAGGACTATCAATGTGCTTGTGGGAAAAAGAGAAACTTAGATAAGGGTCAAATTTGTGATAAATGTGGGGTTGAAATTACAGAGTCCAAAGTAAGACGTGAACGTATGGGTCACATCGAACTTGAAGCGCCTGTTGTTCATACCTGGTATTTAAAGAATTCACCTTCAAGACTAGCTCTATTATTAGATATTAAAGCGAAAGACTTAGAAGAAATTGTTTATTTAGCTAGTTATATTGTTACTGACCCAGGAAAACCTGGTGAAACTGATTTAACCAAGAAACAAATCTTATCAGAAATAGAATATTCTTTATATTATGAAAGATATGGTAATAAGTTCACTGCGATGACTGGTGCGGAAGCAATTAAGAAATTATTACAAGAAATTGACCTAGAACAAGAAGTTAAATCCTTAAGAAAGAAACTTAGATCGCCTTCTAAACAAAAACGTGATCGAATCATTAAACGTTTAGAAGTGGTTGAAGCTTTTAAAAATAGTGATAACAAACCTGAATGGATGGTCTTAGACGTTCTTCCAGTTATTCCACCTGACTTACGTCCAATGGTAGCGTTAGATGGTGGCCGTTTTGCGACAACTGACTTAAACGACTTATATAGACGTATTTTAAATAGAAATAATCGTCTAAAACGTCAAAAAGAACAATTTGTTCCAAGACTAATCATTAAAAATGAAAAACGTTTATTACAAGAAGCGGTTGATGCTTTAATTGATAACTCTAAAAAGGGTAGAAGAGCAAACGTTGAAAAGAATCGTCAACTTAAATCATTAAGTGACATGTTACGCGGTAAACAAGGTCGTTTTAGACAAAACTTACTTGGTAAACGTGTTGACTTTAGTGGTAGAAGTGTTATTATTGTTGGTCCAGACTTAGAAATGTATCAAGCTGGTATTCCACGTGAAATGGCGATTACTTTATTCAAACCATTCGTTATTCGTGAACTAACAGTACGTTTAGGTTCCATTCAAGAAGCGAAAAAGAGTTATGAAAATGCTGATGATGATGCATGGAGCGCATTAGAAGCGGTTGTTCAAGAACACCCAGTGTTACTAAACCGTGCCCCTACATTACACAGACTAGGGATTCAAGCGTTTGAACCTAAATTGATTGAAGGTAAAGCAATTCGTCTTCACCCACTTGTAACCCCTGCGTTTAACGCGGACTTTGATGGTGACCAAATGGCGGTTCACTTACCATTATCACATGAAGCTCAAGCTGAAGCAAGACTGTTAATGTTAGCTTCAAATAACATTTTAAACCCTAAAGATGGAAAACCTGTTGTTACGCCATCTCAAGATATGGTATTAGGTAACTATTATTTGACAATCGCCAGAAAAGGCGAACCAAATGAAGGCCACTTTTACTCTTCTTATGAAGAAGCTTACATTGCCTATAAAAATGGTTTAATAGGCCTACATACTATGATAACTTTAGATCCGAATACTTTAGATCATTATTTTACAGACGATCAAAAGACAAAGTATTTGGTGACTACATTAGGAAGAATTATCTTTAATGAAATTCTTCCCCCTTCATTCCCTTATTTGAATGAACCAACTGAAGAAAACTTGATTAATCAAGCCAACGACATTTATTTTATCGAAAAAGGGAAAAATGTTTATGAAATAATTAGAACGTTACCTGAACCAGACTCGTTTGGTAAAGGATTCTTAGCGAGAATTATCGCAGAAGTGTTCAAACGTTTTGAAGTATCAGAAACATCCAAAATGCTGGACAAACTTAAAGATTTAGGTTTTAAATATTCAACCATTTCTGGAATTACCGTGTCTGCATCAGATATGAATGTCTACTCTGGTAAAGAAGAAAGAGTTAAACAAGCAGAAGAACATGTTGCAAAACTTCAAGAATACTTTGATGATGGTGTCTTAACCGATAGCGAAAGATATAAGCTAGTTGTCGAAGAATGGAAAAATGCGCGTGATGACACTGAAAAAGGTGTCATGAAAGAATTTAATCATGATAACCACATTTTCATGATGTTTGATTCCGGTGCCCGTGGTTCTAAATCTAACTTCGCCCAAATGTTAGGGATGCGTGGTCTGATGTATAACCCAACAGGGGAAGTCATTGAAATTCCAGTTAAAGCAAACTTTAAAGAAGGTTTAACCGTATCAGAATTCTTTATTTCTACACACGGTGCTAGAAAAGGATCAACAGATACTGCCTTAAAGACTGCTGAATCAGGATATTTAACTAGAAGATTGGTTGACGTTTCACAAGATTTAATCGTTGACATGGAAGATTGTGGGACTGATAGAGGTATTGTCGTAGATGCAACTTATGGTGATGATGGTAAACAGATTGTTCCATTTATTGACCGCATTATTGGTCGTTATACCAATGAAGATGTTTACTCTAAAGAAACCGGTGAACTATTACTTAAACGCAATGAATTAATTACCAATGAAATTGCTGATGAGATTGTTGCGAATGGTAACACTCAACTTGAAATCAAGAGTGTCTTAACCTGTAACAGTGTTAATGGTGTATGTAAACACTGTTATGGTAGAAACCTTGCAACGAATAAATCCGTTGAAGTTGGTGAAGCTGTTGGGGTTGTTGCGGCACAATCAATTGGTGAACCAGGTACTCAATTAACAATGCGTACTTTCCACACTGGTGGAGTTGCCTCAGCAAGCGACATTACCGCAGGTTTACCACGTATTCAAGAATTATTTGAAGCACGTAAACCTAAAGGTCAAGCAATTATTGCCGAAATTGGTGGTAAAGTTGACCGTATTGAATCACGTCAAACTGGTATTACCGTTACAGTTAAAGAAAATCCACAAGGTGGCCAAGAATCTAAAGAAAGAAAGTATTTACTTGATCCAAATGCACAACTACTTGTCAAGAAAGGCGATATAGTTGTTGCCGGTCAAAAACTTCACAAAGGTTCAATTCACCCTAAAGAATTATTAAGAGTGACTGGTGTAAATGCCGTTCAAAAATATATATTAGAAGAAGTTCAAAAAGTATATAGAGCTACTGGGGTTGCGATTAGTGATAAACACGTTGAAATCATTATCCACCAGATGCTTAAGAAAGTTCATATCATTTATGAGGGTGACACAGACTTGTTGCCAGGCGCTAAAGTATCCATTCGTGAGTTTAAAGAAGCGAATGAAAAAGCCTTTAAAGAACGCAAGCATCCAGCTGTAGGTCAACCTGAATTACTTGGTATTACAAGAGCTTCACTTCAAAGTGAATCATTCTTATCAGCCGCTTCATTCCAAGAAACCACTAGAGTCTTAACAGACGCAGCAATTCGTGGTAAAACAGATGAATTACATGGTTTGAAAGAAAACGTCATTATTGGTGGGTTAATTCCTGCAGGTACTGGTATCTTAAAAGATAAAAGGTTTGAGTACGAACCAGCAATTCAATCTATTGATGAAGAATTAGAGAATTAAACTAATAAAAAGCGTCCTTGCAAGGGACGCTTTATTATTGTATTATTTTACTTAAAATACACTTTAAATTGTTGACAAATAAAATCAAAAGAGGTATAATTAAAACGCTGTCTTAATTGACACAACTTTAAAATCTGTTTTGAGCCTTAATAAGCCAAAACATATATTTAAGAAGAAAAATGAAACACCGGGTTATGTGGCCGGTAGAAAGGAGAACTTATGCCTACAATAGCACAACTTGTTAGAAATGGTAGAACAGACAAAACTTACAAATCAAAATCACCTTACCTAAGTGTGGGATACAACAGCCTTAAAAAGAAAGAAACTAAACTTAATAGTCCACAAAAACGTGGGGTTTGTGTAAGAGTAACTACCATGACACCTAAAAAACCTAACTCTGCTTTACGTAAGTATGCGCGTGTTAGATTATCTAATGGTATTGAAGTCAACGCATATATTCCAGGTGTTGGACACTCGCTACAAGAACACAGTGTTGTCTTAGTTCGTGGTGGTCGTGTTAAAGACTTACCAGGGGTTAGATATCACATCGTTCGTGGTACATTAGATACATCTGGTGTGGCAAACAGAAAACAAGCTCGTTCCAAATATGGAGCAAAACGTCCTAAAGCAGTTAAAAAATAATAAAATCAATTAAGTATATCTGAAAGGAGGATATATATGCCAAGAAAAGGACATATCGCTAAGCGCGATGTATTACCTGATCCTATCTACAATTCAAAATTAGTAACTAGATTAATTAATACGATTATGTTAGACGGTAAAAAAGGTACAGCACAAACAATTTTATATAATGCATTTTCAAAAATAGAACAAGAAACAGGCAGAAATGCTGTTGAAGTGTTCAATGAAGCAATTACAAATATTACTCCAATCCTAGAAGTCAAATCAAGACGTATTGGTGGACAAAACTATCAAGTACCAATTGAGGTGCGCCCTGAGAGAAAACAAACATTGGGTTTAAGATGGTTGGTTCAATATTCACGACTACGTCATGAAAAAACAATGGAAGAAAGATTAGCAAAAGAGATTTTAGATGCTTCAAACGGCACTGGCGCTGCTGTTAAGAAAAAAGAAGACACCCATAGAATGGCTGAAGCAAATAAAGCTTTCGCGCACTACAGGTGGTAATTTATGCCAAGAGAATATCCGATTAATAAAATAAGAAATATTGGGATTATGGCGCATATTGACGCTGGTAAAACAACAACCACAGAAAGAATTCTGTATCATACCCATAAAATTCACAAAATTGGAGAGACCCATGATGGCGCTTCTCAAATGGACTGGATGGAACAAGAACAAGAACGTGGTATTACCATTACCAGTGCAGCGACAACAGCTTATTGGAAAGGGTATAAATTAAATATTATTGATACCCCAGGTCACGTTGACTTTACAGTTGAAGTGTCAAGATCCTTAAGAGTATTAGATGGTGCAATCACTGTCTTAGATGCTCAAGCTGGTGTAGAACCTCAAACCGAAACGGTTTGGCGTCAAGCAACTGAGTATAAAGTCCCAAGAGTCATTCTTGTCAATAAGATGGATAAGATTGGGGCAGACTTTGAGTACGCAATAAAAACGATTAAACAACGTTTAGGGGTTAAAACCGCTGCAATCCAATATCCTATTGGAGCAGAAAGTCAATTTGCTGGAATTATCGATTTAGTTGAAATGAAGGCTTACCATTACGATGGTAATCCAGAAGAAGAATACACCGAAATTGATATCCCAAATAATTTAAAAGATTTAGTTAAAGAAAAACGTGTTGAATTAATTGAAGCGATTGCTGATTTTGATGAAGAACTTATGATTTCATACCTTGAAGGGGAAGAAATTTCAGTTGACTTGATTAAAAAAGCTATTCGTAAAGGAACCTTAGATGTTGAATTTTTCCCAGTTATTTGTGGATCCGCTTTTAAGAATAAAGGGATTAAGTTAGCTCTAGATGCAGTTATAGACTACTTGCCTTCACCAATTGAAGTTCAAGATGTTGTAGGGTTTAACAGTCATGAAGAAGAAGTCATGATTAAATCAGATGATAATGAACCATTTACGGCATTGGCATTTAAAGTTATGACAGACCCATTTGTGGGAAGACTTACTTTCTTTAGAGTTTATTCAGGAACCCTAAAAAATGGTTCTTATATCATGAATACAACCAAAGGTAAGAAAGAACGTCTTGGACGTCTACTTATCATGCATGCGAACCACCGCGAAGAAACCGATATGGTTTATGCAGGTGATATTGCAGCAGCAATTGGTTTAAAAGACACAACGACCGGTGATACACTTGCTGAGGAAAAAACTGATGTGATTTTAGAATCTATGAAATTCCCAGAACCAGTTATTAGCGTTGCAATTGAACCAAAAACAAAGAATGACCAAGATAAAATGTCTACAGCACTAGTAAAACTTGCTGAAGAAGATCCAACATTTAAAACTTATACCGATAAAGAAACTGGACAAACCATTATCTCTGGTATGGGTGAATTACACCTAGATATTATTGTTGATCGTATGAAACGAGAATTTAAGGTTGAGGCCAATGTTGGTGCACCACAAGTATCTTACCGTGAAACAATTACAAAGACTTGCGAAATTGAAGGTAAGTTTGTTAGACAATCTGGTGGTAGAGGTCAATACGGTCATGTATGGTTAAGATTTGAACCAAACCCTAGTAAAGGTTTTGAATTCGTAGATAAGATTGTTGGTGGGGTTGTTCCAAGGGAATACATTCCTGCTGTTCAAAAAGGTTTAGAAGATGCATTACAAAATGGGATTATTGCTGGTTATCCGATTGTGGATATTAAAGCAACTTTATTCGATGGATCATACCACGATGTGGATTCATCTGAAATGGCCTTTAAGATTGCCGCAAGTATGGCATTAAAGGGCACTAAAGAAAAGGGTGGTCCTTCATTACTAGAACCTATTATGAACGTCGAAATTGTTTCACCAGACGAATACATTGGTAACGTTATAGGTGATATCACCTCAAGAAGAGGTAGACTAGAATCACAAGAAATAAGAGGTGGAAATGCGATCGGAATTAAAGCATTTGTACCACTATCAGAAATGTTTGGGTACGCAACAGCTTTAAGAAGTAATTCTCAAGGTCGCGCAACATTCGTTATGCAGTTTGACCATTATGAAGCTGCACCTAAATCAATTACTGAAGAAATAGTCAAGTCAAGAAATGCCTAAAGACTTGCAAAACCGATTATAATAAGATAAAATAATGATTGGTAGATATAAACAATAATTTATAAATATAAAGGAGAAATATATCATGGCTAAACAAAAATTCGAAAGAACTAAAACACACGTTAACGTTGGTACTATTGGTCACGTTGACCATGGTAAAACAACATTAACTGCTGCTATTACAACTGTACTTGCTAAACAAGGGTTTGCTAAGATTATGGATTATGCAGCAATTGATAAAGCACCAGAAGAAAAAGAAAGAGGTATTACTATTAATACTTCTCACGTAGAGTACGAAACTGCACACCGTCACTATGCTCACGTTGACTGCCCAGGTCACGCTGACTATGTTAAAAACATGATTACAGGTGCTGCTCAAATGGACGGCGGAATCTTAGTTGTTTCTGCAGCAGATGGTCCTATGCCACAAACAAGAGAACACATCTTACTTGCTAGACAAGTTGGAGTTCCTAAATTAGTTGTTTTCTTAAACAAATGCGACATGGTTGATGATGAAGAATTAATCGACTTAGTTGAAATGGAAGTAAGAGAATTATTAAGCGAATATGAATTCCCAGGTGATGATATTCCTATCGTTCGTGGTTCAGCTTTAAAAGCACTTGAAGGCGATGAAAAATATCAAAACGCAATTCTTGAATTAATGGCTGCAGTTGATGAATACATTGATGACCCAGTTAGAGAAACCGATAAACCATTCTTAATGCCAGTTGAAGACGTATTCACAATTACTGGTCGTGGTACTGTTGCGACAGGTAGAGTTGATCGTGGTACAGTTAAAGTAAATGATCCAGCTGAAATCGTTGGTATTAAAGAAACTAAGAACACTGTAGTTACTGGTGTTGAAATGTTCAGAAAGATTCTTGATAGAGCAGAAGCTGGTGACAACATCGGTGCATTATTAAGAGGTGTTTCAAGAGACGAAATCGAACGTGGTCAAGTATTAGCTAAACCTGGTTCAGTTAAACCTCATCACAAATTTGAAGCACAAGTTTACGTATTAAGTAAAGAAGAAGGTGGAAGACACACTGCATTCTTCTCAAACTACCGTCCACAATTCTATTTCCGTACAACTGATATTACAGGTGTTATTACACTTC
>JAQUCY010000021.1 GCA_028685975.1 Acholeplasmataceae bacterium
AGTATCCATTGAAGTTATTAGTTACATATCTGAAAGATCTAACAATGAGGTAAGAACAGCATTAAATATGCTAGAAGCGACTTTAATTTATGGTGCTAAAGAACCCTTGATTACTCTAAGTATAGCTAAACGCGCAATTGGTGATAAGTCTTTGAGATTAGATGGTGATGGATCAAGTTATTTTGATATTTTATCCGCATTTCAAAAATCACTTAGAGGTAGTGATGTTCAAGCCAGTCTTCATTATCTTTCAAGATTACTTGTAATAGAAGATTTACAGTCAATAATTAGAAGATTATTAGTAATTGTTTATGAAGATGTCGGTTTAGCTAACCCTAATTTAGGTCCAAAAGTATATGCCGCTTGTCAGACTGCCTTGATGGTTGGTCTACCAGAGGCAAGAATACCCTTAGCAGTTGCCGTTATTGATACTGCTTTATCACCTAAATCTAACACTGCTATTACTGCGATAGACAAAGCACTAGAAACTTACAAAGAAGGTAAAGTTGGGCCTATTCCCGACCACATTCTCAACCGTTATCTAATGCAACATCCAGATAGTTATAAATATCCACATGATTACAAGAATAGTGTCGTATATCAACAATATTTACCTAATAACATCAAAGACGATGTTTATTATGAACCAAAAGAGGAATCCAGCTATGAGATTGCCTTAAAAAAACGTCTAGAAGCTTTGAAACTACTTTAATAATTATCCCAACATAAACACCTCCAAAGTATCAGCATGAAACATGTATTATACTAAGGAGGTGTTTTTTTTGTAACAAGCTTTAATATTGGTTTAAGACTAGTTTTTTTAAAATAGTAAATAAAAAAACTTGAATTTTATAGATGATAGGATTCAAGTTTTTAACTTATTTTATATTTATTATAGTTTTTTATTTATCAACCGCATCTCCTTGTTCTGTTGAAATAAGAACAGGAATCGTTACAGGTCGTTGTTTAGTTTCTTTATATAAGTATTTATTAATATCATCTCTGATGGTACTCTTCAGTTCATTCCAATTAATATACTTATTGATGAAATGATTTAAAGCTGCTTCTTTAAAGATTATTTTTATTTGATCACGATGTAACTCAAAGTCAATTTCAGGCATAAACCCTTTCATAACGACTTCAACTTCACCGACTAATGATTTATTTTTTGGATCAATATGGCCAATACAAATGAGTGCACCATCTTCACTTAATAGTTCTCGATCGTGAATAACGATATCATTGACATCACCAGCTTGAGAGCCGTCAATAAGAATATCCCCAGTTCTATATCTATCTCTTTGAACAACTGGTTTTCCGTCTGTAAATCTTAAGACATCACCATTATTCATTAAGAAAACCTCTTTATCATCATAACCAATTTCCTTTGCTAATGACTGAACGTGGTATTGCATGCGGTACTCACCAATGACTGGCATAATGTATTGTGGTTTTAAAAGACTTATCATCATTTTAATTTCGTCTCTAGTGGCATGATTGAGGGTTAAATAACTTTTGTCCATTACTTCTATGGTTGCGTCAGTACGGTATAAGGTATCTAACGTCTTGGCTGCCATCTTTTCGGTACCTGGAATTGGTGGTGTCACAATAATGATGGTATCATTTTCATTGATATGAATTAATCGATCATGTTTTTTAACCATTCTTTGTAACATATAAAATGGTTCGTGTCTATCACCTGTTACTAAACATACTAAATCAGGATCGTCGTTTTGGTTTTTATCATCGATATATCGTAAGTTAGTTAATTTATTTTCTGGAATAGTCAAATAATTCATTTTAATAGCGATATCAACAATACGCTGAGCCTTACGACCAATGATCGCAATACGTTTGTCGTACTTTAGCGCAATATCAATAACTTTTTGAATTTTTAATAAATCACTAGAAAATAAAGATACAATTATTCTATCATTCGTATGTGAAAAAACACGATTTAATTCCTGATCTAGCATATGATTCATTCTACCATCTAAAGGCAGTGTGCTATTAATAGACTCAACCATTAATAATAATACTTTTCTTTCCCCAATTTCATTGATTTTTTGAAAATCAGTTTGGTAATTAGAATCACTACTTTGATCAAATGTAAAATCTGAAGTGTAGACAATTGAACCATCTAATGTTTGAATCACAATACCAACACTTTCTGGAATAGAGTGTGTAGTCTTAAAGAAGGTTACTTTAACATCACCAAATTTAATTGTTGAATATGGCGCAATCGTATTAAACTCAAAAATCTCTAAATCATAGCCTTTATCCTTTAGAGAATCCTTAATTATTTCCATTGTAAAATTAGTAGCATAAATCGGAACATTAATGTCTTTTAATATATGTGAAATAGCCCCAATATGATCTTCATGGGCATGGGACATAAAGATCCCTTTTATTTTATGCTTTTTATTCATTAATATGCGGTAATCTGGGACAATTTCATCCACCCCAAATAGTTCGCTTGTGGGATATTTAATCCCACTATCTAAAATAAAAATTTGTTCATCAACGTCAACAACATACATGTTTTTTCCGTTTTCACCTAAACCCCCAAGGGCATAGACGTGTATTTTCATCCTATCAACTCCTAAGAAACGTCTTTAACTAATAGTATTATACACTATTTGAAGACAACTTTAAACCTATACACTTGATTTTTAAGAAAAAAAAGGCATTTTACGGTATAATAATGGTGGTGATACTTATGGCATTAAAATATCCTGGTCCAAAAAGACCATTCAACCATCCCATACCAAAAAAAGATCCGCCCAAAAAATTAATTAACAAATCCAACATGGGTCAAACTCTAGAAGATGATGTTTCAATCACCAATGATTATTATATTGAAACAAAAAGAGCGGTTGTTTATAAAAAACCAACACCTATTCAAGTTGTACATGTTAATTATCCTGCTCGTAATAAGGCAAAAATAACGGAAGCTTACTACAAAGTCCCTTCTACTACCGATTTTAACGGTATTTATAAAGGTCTTTACATTGACTTTGATTGTAAAGAAACTCAGAGTAAAACTTCTATTCCGTTAAGTAACATTCATCCTCATCAAATTGAACATTTAAGAAGGATTACAGCTGCAGGTGGAATAGGATTTTTAATTGTTTATTTTGCATATTATGATGAGCATTACTACCTTCCTTTTGAAGTTCTTAACAAATATTATATTGCTTCATTGAAAGGAGAAAGGAAATCTATCCCTTATCAAGCTTTCAAAGACGAGGCATATAGAATTCCACTTTCATATCACCCTAGGGTAGACTATTTATCTGTTATTGATGAACACATTATACCGACATTCAACCAAAAAGGACACATTTAATCGATGACATTTGTGTCCTTTTTTTACTAATTCATATATTTGTAATTAGATTTAAGTAATGTTTCAACGTGTTTAATGAGTTCTTCTGATGGTTCAGGTGTGTCTAATAATTCATACTTCAACCCCATTTGTTCCCATTTTGTAATCCCTTTTGTGTGATAAGGTAAAACCTCAATTGACACGATATTTGAAAGCGTATCTAAAAATGTTCTTAATTTAATCACATATTCGTCTTGAGAATTAATGTCAGGAAGTAATATATGTCTTATTGAAGTTGGAATCTGTCTATCATCTAATAACTTTGAAAACCTCAATATGTTATTGTTTGGTAAACCAGTCAACCATTTATGGACATCATTATCAATATGCTTAATATCAAGTAAAACCATATCTGTATAATCAAGCAGTTTATTAAACTCCTTAATTCTTGTTTCCGTAAAGGTTGCTCCAGCAGTATCCAAACAAGTGTGAATACCTTTTTCTTTTGCTTGTCTAAAAAGTTCGGTGATAAATTCAAGTTGTAAAGTTGCCTCACCACCCGATACTGTTAAACCACCTTTTTTATAAAACGCCTTATAACGATCATAATCATTTAAAATTTCTTCAACAGTCATTAACTTGTTTGTACCGGTTCCCCATGTGTCTCTATTATGACAAAACTTGCACTTCATCGGACATCCTTGTAGAAATAAAACGTATCTTAAACCTGGTCCATCGAAAGCGCCAAACGTTTCAATTGAATGAACATTACCATATAATTTTTCTTTGTTAAAATCTTTCATGAAACGTACGACTCATAACTTCCTTCTTTTGTTCATCTGTTAAAAGTGAGAAGTTTACTGCGTAACCTGAAACTCTAATCGTTAAGTTAGGATATAACTCAGGGTGTAAGTAAGCATCTTTTAATGTTTCACGGTTAAATACGTTAACATTTAAATGATACCCATTTGATGCAAAATAACCATCTAATAAGTTTACTAAATTACCTACTTGAACATCGTCTACTAAATGAACGATTGAATCTTTAACGGAAATATTATTTCCTAATGCTTTAGGAATAATTGTGAATGTATTACTAATACCATCCGCACAATCTTCAAATGGAATTTTTGCCACAGACATCAAACTCTTTAATGCACCAGATGAATCTCTTCCATGCATAGGGTTTGCTCCTGGTGCAAATGGTTCACCAGATCTTCTACCATCTGGCGTATTTCCTGTATGTTTTCCATAAACAACATTTGAAGTAATAGTTAATACAGATAAGGTAGGAATGGAGTTACGATAAGTATAGTTTGAACGAATATAACCCATAAATGTTTCAACTACTTTAACCGCGATATCATCAACTCTATCGTCATCGTTACCATATTTAGGGAAATCTCCAACTGTGTTAAAATCTACAATTAACCCTGAGGTCTCGTCATAGATAGGTTGAACTTTTGCATATTTGATGGCTGATAATGAGTCTGCAACAACAGATAAACCAGCTAAACCAGTTGCGAAATATCTAGTAACATCCTTATCATGAAGAGCCATTTCAATTTTTTCATAAGCGTATTTATCATGCATATAATGAATGATATTTAAAGCACTAACATATACTTCTGCAAGTTCTTTTAATGTTTCATTGAAACGTTCTAATACCTCATCATAATCCAAGTAATCTGTTTGAATAACTTCTCTTTTACTCTTTTCAAATACTTGAACACCACTTAATTCATCTCTACCACCATTTAATGCATAAAGTAATGCTTTCGCAACATTCGCTCTAGCTCCAAAGAATTGCATCTCTTTCCCAATCGCCATTGGTGATACACAACATGCAATACCATAATCATCGCCATGGACTGGTCTAATCAAATCATCGTTTTCGTATTGAATACTTGATGTATCAATAGAAACTTTAGCTGTGTAAGCTTTAAAATTTTCTGGTAAATTGTTACTCCATAAAATAGTTAAATTTGGTTCAGCCGATGTTCCTAAGTTATAAAGCGTTTGTAAAAGTCTATAGGATGTTTTTGTAACTAAAGAATTTCCTTCATTAGTCATACCACCTAAAACAGCTGTAACCCATGTAGGATCTCCTGTAAATAGTTCATTATACTCAGGTGTTCGAGCAAAACGTACCATTCTAAGTTTCATAACAAAATGGTCAATAAATTCTTGAATTTCTGTTTCTGAATAAATACCATTTGCTAAATCTCTTTCGAAGTAAATATCTAAGAAAGCATCTATTCTACCAAGGCTCATTGCAGCACCATTTTGTTCTTTTACTGCAGCTAAATAACCAAAGTATAACCATTGAATTGCTTCTTTGGAATCTTTTGCTGGCTTTGTTAAATCAAAACCATACATATTTCCTAATTCAACTAATTGATTTAAAGATTTTATTTGATCTTGAATTTCTTCTCTCAAACGAATATTTTCTTCATTCATTGGGAATGAGGAAGCTGTCTTTTGAATCTTTTTATCCGCAATTAAGGCATCAACACCATATAAAGCAATCCGTCTATAATCACCGATAATTCGCCCTCTACCATAACCATCAGGTAACCCTGTAATAATATGAGAACGTCTTGCTCTTCTAATTGCTACACTATAAACATCATAAACACCTTGATTATGTGTCTTTCTAACATTTGTATAAGTATTAATGGTTTCATCATCCACTTTATAACCATATGCTTCAGTCGCTTTAACCGCAACGTTAATGCCACCTTCTGGGAAAAATCCTCTTTTTAATGGTGCATCTGTCTGAAGTCCAACAATTTTTTCTAACTTTTGATCAATATAACCAGGTTTATGACTCACAATTGTTGAAGGTATTTTAGTGTCTAAATCAATAACCCCACCTTTTTCTTTTTCTAACGCTAATAAATTCTTAAACGCTTCATTAAGAAGTAAAGAACTTTCAGTTGGTCCTTCTAAAAAAGAACTATCACCGGTATATTCACTGTAATTTTTATGGATAAAATCAGAAACATCTATTTTATTTACCCATTCTCCTTGTTTAAAACCATACCATGAATTTTTCATGTTAAATCCTCCTTTTAATATTATGTTTGAGTTTATTTACACATGTATTTTAGCCTCTGAAAAAGTTAAATACCACTGATTCTATTAAGATAACGGTTTCAATATAAAAATAAGCCTGAAAGAACGCTTTCAGGCTTATTAATGCGGATAAATATGGGATAACAATAAATGTTATAGGATTAAATTAGGTTATATTTACTCTTTGGTAAAAAAAGCTAATAATCGTTTATAAATTAAAAGGGCCACAATTAGAATAGCACCAAGTGAGGCAGCATTATAAGGTAGGTTATAGAATACAAACGAATAAAACCAAGGATTCATATCACCGGAAAATTCTGCAAAAAATAACACTCCTGAAAAACTACTCATTAAATACTTTAAGAGTACCGCTAATACAAACGCTGAAATATAGGCGACTACATTTCCCTTCATGGCTTTTTCTCTAAATATTGCAGAGGTTCCTACTAAGATAAAGGCTAATCCATAATCAAAGATAAACGACCCCCAATGAAAAGCGTAACCATCCATTAAAAAATTCACAATCCCAAAAGTCATTCCCCCAAGGAATCCATACTTATAGCCATTTCTTAAACTAAGTATTACAAGTGGTAATAATGCTAAAGAAATCGAACCCCCTTGGGGCATCTGTAAGACGGGAATCATCTTACTACTAATGTCAAGAACGATGGCTAATGCAACTAAAACTGCACTTTCAGCCAATTTTAATTCAGTTTTTTTCATCTTTATATCCTCCAAAAAGAAAAAAATTCTGTTGGATACCAAAAGAATTAGTTATATAAAGCATTTATATACTATTCCTACGCTGGTATTATCCAGATCAGGTATGCGGGTCGAAATTATCCTCTCAGCCCAAGGGCTCCCCGAAGTGATCACTATTATTATAGCATAAAAAAAACGTAAACATAGATTTACGCTTTTCTTCTTACATTTTTTTGTATTCGATAATTAATTCTTGCAGTAAGTGCGGTTGGAAACAGTTTTAAGATCACATGCAACAGTTTATTTTTAAATCCTGGTAAAACGATTGTTCTTTTTGAATCTAAAGTCTTCTGAGCGACTTTATCAGGGTTCGCTTTATAATATTTTTTACTGGTTCCAGAAGTTAAATAAAAGTTAGATTTTGTAGGACCAGGACAGACCGCTTGGATTTTTAATCCTTTAATGTGTTTCGCTTCCAATGCAACTGCTCTAGTAAGACTTGTAACATAAGCTTTTGAAGCATAATAAGTTGCAGCGCCAGCACCTGGAACGAATCCAGCAACACTGCTAACATTAATAATATGTCCTTCTTTTAACTCATAAAACTTCTTATAGTAATATTTAAAGATGGCTTGCATAGCAGTAATGTTTAAATCAATTAATTCTTTTTCTCTACTTTGATCTCCTTCATAAAAATTTTGCGAATACCCTAAACCCGAGTTGTTAACAACTACGGTTACTGGATAATTATCCACATATTCATAAAGTGATTTTCTAGCTTCTTCGTTCGTAATATCAGCAACATATATTAACACTTTAACATGATATTTATTTTGGATTTCTTTTTGAGCAAGTGCAAGATTTTCAAGGTTTCGTGATGTAAGGATTAAATTATAGCCTTGATCCGCTAACTTATTAGCAAAACCTCTACCAATTCCAGTTGCCCCACCAGTAATTAATGCAACACTCATCTTATTACACCCTCGATTAACGTAACTGTATTTTTGGTGTCTCCAATGTGAATGGCAGTGTTAAGAACACTTAAGGCTTCATCAACGCCTATATCATTTGCGTGAAGTTCACAAATAATGTCTCCTTCATTTACAAAATCTCCGATTTTATTTTTAAATACGATCCCTACTGCTGGATCAATTTTATCATGGATGGTTTGTCGTCCTGCGCCGAGTAACATACCGGCATGACCAACCATCATAGTATCCATAGATTCAATATAACCAGTCTTAGAAGCTACAAATGGGACGACTTGTTTTGCTTGAGGCAACAAGGAATAATTTTTTATTGTTGTAATATCGCCACCTTGTGCGGCCACTAGTTGTAGAAGTTTATCAAATGCTTCGCCAGAATTAATTTTTTCATCTAATAATTTAACTGCTGCATCACCTTTGGCAATATCAGCTGCTTCTAATAATAATTTTGCAATCTCATATACAACTACTTTTAAGTCATTAGGGCCATTACCTTTTAAAGCATCAATAGCCTCAATAACTTCTAAGGTATTACCAATATTATTGCCTAGTGGTTCATCCATACTAGTCAAAATAGCATAAACTTTTCGACCTGCTAAATTACCTATTGAAACCATCAATTTTGCTAGTTTTTTACCTTCTTCTACATTAGACATAAACGCACCTGATCCAACTTTTACATCTAAACAAATCGCATCTGCACCACTAGCTAATTTTTTACTCATGATACTTGAAGCGATTAATGGTATTGATGGCACAGTTCCAGTCACGTCTCTTAATGCATACAGTTTTTTATCAGCTGGTGTTATATTATTTGATTGACCAATCACTGCTAAACCAATATCATTCACTTGATTAATGAAGTTCTCTTCATCTAATTCGATATTATAGTTCGGAATGCTTTCTAATTTATCCAATGTTCCACCAGTATGACCTAAACCTCTACCACTCATTTTCGCAAATTTTGCGCCACAAGCAGCCATTAAAGGCCCTAATACTAATGTAACTTTATCACCGACACCACCAGTTGAATGCTTGTCAACTTTAATTCCATTAATTGGACTCAGGTCATATACATCACCACTATGCATCATTGATATCGCAAGTTCGGTAGATTCTTGATCTGTCATCCCATTATAGTAAATCGCCATTAACATACTACTCATTTGATAATCAGGAATATCACCTTTAGTATATCCGTCTATCATGAATTTAATTTCTTCTTTTGATAATTCTCCATTATCACGTTTCTTTATAATTAAATCTAACATTCTCATTAAAATCACCCTCATACCAATTATACCATAATGTGTTATAATGTATAAGGTGATTAAATGAAATTATATCTTATTAGACACGGTCAAACAGACCAAAACAAACAATACGTCGTTCAAGGCTGGACAGATAATCCTTTAAATCAAAATGGTATTGATCAAGCACATCAAGTGGGACAGTACTTAAAAAGCAACAATATAACCTTTGACTTTGCTTATACAAGCCCTCTAATTAGAGCCAGTTTAACCGGAGAAATTATCTTAAGTTACCTAAAAAATCCACCAAAATTAAAGGTTGACTATCATTTTATCGAAAGAGATTTTGGTGTTTTTGAAAACTTGCCTGTTCCTCCTACTATAAAAAAGATAACCACGGATGGATTTACACAAAAAGGTTACGAAAATGACAAACTTTTATTAAAACGAATAGAAAACGGATTAATTGGTTTATATAATAAACATCCACATGATAGTATCGTTTTATTCTGTCATTCACATGTGATAAAGTCATTCTTGATTTTAGCTGACCCTTTAATTTACAATTTTCAAACGTTGTTAAATAATGGTTCAATGCACGATTTATCCTATGATGGTAAAAAACTAATCGTTAATCAATTTAATATTGGATTTCAAGAAGAAAAAACTCAAAACGATAACCCGTTTTGAGTTTTTTTATTCAGTTTGACCAGCTTCAACTATTGCAGTATAAGTTCTTGTTAACAAATCATTGATGGCATCTTTTCTTAATAAAAAGATATTTGGATATTCTGGTTTAGAGACTTCGATATATATTCTATCCCTCATAAAGAATGGGTATCCATATTTGTGTTTTTTCTGTTTAAATAGAATGCTTATGGGAATAATAGGGACATGATTTTCAACAGCTAATTGAAAAGCCCCTTTTTTAAATTCACGAATGCTTGAATCTTTTGTAATAAGTTCACCTTCTGGGAAAAAATGAACAAATCTGCCCTTACCAATTGCCCTAGATAACTCATGAAAAAATACCTTAGTTTCAATGACAGTCTTTGGAGTAGGCGTTGCTCCCAGGATGGTAATTAACTGTCCAACGACTGGTGTTTCAAAGTTTTCTTGTATCGAAGTAAATATAAGCTTTTTGGGAAAACAAACCAGGGCATTCATAACCGAGTCTAGTTTATGGATGTGATTAGATACTAATACTGCTCCACTTTCGATATGTTTTAAATGCTTTTTGCCTTTTATTCTTAAACCTCTAAATAAATAGAAATATAACCCTAAAATAGGCACTGCTATTCCATAGTAGAATAAAGTACTGCCTATTCTCTTAATTCTTGATTTAACAATTTGCTTTTTAATCATTTGACCATCATTAGTTTTCGTTGCTAATTCTTTATTTTTATCCTTAATGGCTTCTTTAAACATTTCCTCTAATAAATTAATGGCATTATCAATTCCATAGTTTCTAATATATTCTTGATAAGACTTACTCATATTGAAACGTTCTTCGTCATTATCTAACCAATAGTCAATCTTTTTCGCTAAGGTTTTATAATCTTTAGCTTTAAAAAGACTTCTATCATCTAATGCAAATTGTTTGGTAGCTGCTTTTTTTGAGGAAGCAATAATCGGGACAAGTCCACTGGCAATAGCTTCTAAAGCAGAAATACCTTCAGTTTCTACATCAGCCGAATGAATATAAAGCGTGGATTCTGAGATGGTTTTTATCAATTCTTCTTGAGAATAAAAATTAAACTTTGCATTGACTTTTAATCTTTTTGCGAGTTTTTCTAAATGACGTTTTCTTGGCCCCAATCCTGCAAATATTACTTCTATTTGATCTTTATATTTCGATCTATTAATCGCTTTAATAGTCGTATCTTGACGTTTTTCTAAAGCATAACGGCCGATTGATAATATTTGAATTTTATTTGTTTTATTTCGATTTGGTCGAGTAAAATATTTATCTTCTACCCCATTTGTAATAGGGTGAGCAACATTTTTATATTTTAAACGTTTGATCTCATCGGCGATAAACTGACTCGGACAATGAATATGCTTAACATGATTATAAAAACGATGTTTTAATCTCTTATAGATAATCCATGCCAAAGGCTTCCCCAACCTACCTAAACCCATTCCATATGTAACGTGTTCTGGTTGGAAATGGTATGCACTTGAAACTGGTATACCAAGTTTTTTTGCGTATTTTACTCCAATCCGGCTTGCTTTAAACGGGTAGAAAAAGTGTACGAGGTCTGCATCTTTAAACGCTTCATGAAACACTTTCTTATCGGGTTTCGCAAAATATGTTTTTTGTTTTGCAGCTACATAAGATACCAAAGGAATTCTGCGTTTCTTAAGTTGATAATAGCCTTCACCTTTATAGTTACCGGCCGATACAATTCTAACGGTATGTCCTTTGGCTTCAAGTCTTTCTTTCGAACGTTTTGCTGTAACTGTTGTTCCATTGGAAAATTCGCCATAGTTATCTATTACATAAACAATTATCATTATTTCCACCTTATTTTATGTTTTTATTTATACATAGAGCTATATTTAAGTTAATTTTTTTTAAAAATTATGTTTAGATTATTTATTTCACTTATATTGATGTCTGTATTCCAATTATACCATAGTTCATCTATTAAGAAGATAAATACCCTACGAGCAGTAAGGTATTATTAATTATCTCATTGAAAATTTATTGACGGTTATTTACATCTGATCATAAAACTTTTAATTTAGATAATTGATCAATTACCTAGATAATAATTTATTAACCTTTGTAAATAGTAGATGATGTTTCTCCACCACGCCCTGTCCAATTTGTATGGAAAAACTCTCCCCGTGGTTTATCTACTCTTTCATAAGTGTGTGCCCCAAAATAATCTCTTTGTGCTTGAAGTAAATTAGCTGGTAAATTTGCTGTTTTATAACCATCAAAATAATTAAGCCCAGCTGCCATAGACGGTGTCGGAATTCCATTTAAAATAGCTGTAGAAACTACTTTACGCCAAGATTCAGTTAGTGTTTCAATGGTTTCTTTAAAATAAGGGTCTAATAATAAATTTGTTAAGTTAGGATTTTTATCATACGCTTCTTTAATTTTGCCGAGAAAAGCAGAACGAATAATACATCCACCACGCCACATTAACGCAATGCCACCATAATTTAAATTCCAATTATATGTTTGTGCAGTCGCACGCATAAGTGTGTATCCTTGAGCATAACTAATAATCTTGGAAGCATATAATGCTTTTCTAATATCCTCAATAAACTCGTTTTTATCACCTTTAAAAGTAATCGGAGTTGCCTTAAATGTTTTTGATGCGACGACCCTTTCGTTTTTCATTGATGATAAAAACCTTGCATAAACTGATTCCCCTATTAAAGTTAAAGGAACACCTTCTTCTAAAGAGGTTATTGCTGTCCATTTACCAGTTCCTTTTTGTCCAGCTGTATCCAATATTTTATCAACAAGAGGTTTTCCATCTTCGTCTTTAAAGGTAAGTATATCAGCTGTGATTTCGATTAAGTAACTGTCTAATTCTGTCTTGTTCCAGGTTTTGAATACTTGATGCATTTCATCTGCTGACATGCCTAAAATGTTACGCATTAAATGATAAGCTTCAGTAATTAATTGGATATCTCCATATTCTATGCCATTATGTACCATTTTAACAAAATGACCAGCACCATCTTCTCCAACCCAATCACAACAGATTGATCCATCCGTAATTTTGGCTGCAATAGCTTGAAAAATAGGTTTTATTTGTGGCCATGCATCTTTTGAGCCACCAGGCATAATAGAAGGACCTAACAATGCGCCTTCTTCTCCACCAGATACGCCTGTACCTACATATAGGAAACCTTTCGATTCAACATAGGCTGTTCTTCTTATCGTATCAGGATAATGAGAATTTCCTCCATCAATAATGATATCGCCTTTCTCTAAGTGTGGAATAAGTTGTTCAATAACGTCATCAACCGGTTGACCGGCTTTAATCATCATCATTACTTTTCTTGGTTTAGAAAGAGATTCAACCAATTCTTTAATTGATGATGTTCCAATAATAGACAGCCCTTTAGCACGTCCATTTATGAAATTATCAACTGTTTCTTGACGTCTTGCATAAGCGGTAACTTGAAAACCTTTTGATGCTATATTTAGCACTAAGTTTTCACCCATTACTGCTAATCCGATTAATCCAATATCAGATTTTTTCATATCTATCGCTATATACGCATACCTTCAATGAATAAAGGTTATGGTACTTTCCTTTCTATATTTTATGAATCAGTGCGTTAATTTAGTTCGTTTTCTATATTGTCTCTGGTGTAGTATTATCAGTAATCATTTGGTTAACTAAATCAAAAACATAATCACCAATTTCTTTCGTGGTCATATCCTTATAATCAGATTCATAGAGTGGTTTTCCAATAATCACTTTTACTTTCGTTTTTCGTTTCGGATTATTAAATCTAATATATCGTGCACCAACAATCGCAATTGGTACAATCGGAACACCTGTTTTCGTGGCTAGCTTATAAGCGCCAGGTTTCACTTCCATCATCAAAGTAGTTTCTCTCGATTTTATCCCACCCTCTGGAAAGATCGCCATTGATAGACCTTCTTTGATTAATTTTACACCTAGTATAATTTCTTTTATTGCGTCTCTATCATTTTCTCTATTAATATTTATACAACCAAATGATCGCATCCATCCACTTAAAATGGGATATTTAAATAAACTTGATTTTGCGGCAAAAGCCATCGGTGTTCTTAGTGCCGAAACAACAATTAACGGA
>JAQUCY010000001.1 GCA_028685975.1 Acholeplasmataceae bacterium
ATCGCTTGGTGTATAACCTTTAATTCTTGCGATATCTCTAATTGAACTTTTTGAAGCAAACTTAGAAAATGTATTAATAGATAAGACATGGTTAGAACCGTATTTATCTTTAACATACTGAATAACCTCATCTCTTCTATCATCAGGAAAATCCAAGTCAATATCAGGCATGTTTCTTCTATCTTTATTTAAAAATCTTTCAAAAAGCAAACCATATTTTAAAGGGTCTACATTAGTAATCTGTAATGCATAACTCGTTAAACTTCCCGCAGCTGAGCCTCTACCTGGGCCCACTAAAATACCGCGTTCTTTTGCGAATTTAACAAAATCCCAAACAATTAAAAAATAGTCATTATACCCCATTGAATCAATGACATTTAATTCGCTGGTTAATCTATCAAAATAAGGTTTAGAATTAATTATTTTTTCTTTGTCAATAATCTTATTAAGCCCTCCATAAGCAAGTTCTCGAAGTGCTTCTTTATGATCTTTCGATTTAATTGGGGATGGCAAATGATATTTAGGTTTTTCATAGTTAAATTCAAACTTCTTAAAAACCTCATCTAGATTACTAAACACTTCTTTATAATCAGAAAAACGCTCTTCAATTTGAATCAAATTTAAGAACGATAAATCCATATCATCCAATCTTGTTTTTCCAATATTTTGAATTTGAATGAAGACATCATATGCGTACATATCTTCTTTCAAATAACTCATATAATTTAACGGCAACAATAAAACATTTTCTTCTTTAGAGATCAATTTTAATTTGGGCGCAATCTGAAATTCCTGATTCATCGTTTGAAGCGCTAAACCAACTGAAAAGTTTGGTAAATTATTTTTATAATCAACGAGTCTGGCTTTCGCATCATCTAGTAACCCTTTTTTAATGTTTATATCAATGTCTGATTCGTGACCACTGCTAATGAAATAAAGCCCTTCTTTATAGGGTAATAAATTATTAATCTCTAGACGCTTATTTTCATTTAATTGAACCATTGATGATAATATGATTAAGTTCTTATAACCCTTATCATTTAATGCATAAACCAATATCGACGTGTTTTGTTCAAGATGAATAATGTCTAATTTCATCCCAATAATATAAGGTATTTTGGCATGCTTAAATAATTTATAGGACCCATATAAATTGTTTGAATCCGCTAACGCGATAAACGGATATTTTTCATTATATGTATAACCTATAATATCCTCTAGTCGAAATACACTCTCTAATAGATTATATTCACTTAAGAATCCAAAAGCTCCAATCACTTCGTTACACCTCTATTTAAGTATATCATATTTCAATCTTGTTTTTCCTTTTTTTCATAAAATATAGAACACCTAAAATACCGCCTGTAACTACTAAAATGCCACCTACAATGTAATAACTTATTTGAATAGAATTAATGCCTTCAATAATAATTGTCCTAGTGAAATATTGATGATTCCCTGACATATCAACCACTTCATAGATAACATAGAACGTTCCCAAAGTACCCGTAATATAGTTAGTCTCAAAAACACTCACGACAATCTCCTCAACTGGTGTATAGTTGTCATTGACAATAATTCCTTCCATTAAATTAATTTTTTCATCTTTTTCACCATAAATAGTATTTGCTGAAATTGATGGGGAAATTTTATCTTGAACATAAATTAACATTGAAACTGATGCTTTGTTTAATGAACTATCTAGAACTGTATAAATAACTTCGTAAGATCCAATCGTATGATAATCAATTCTTGGTTCAACTTCGATATCATCAACAGTCAGTGGATCATAGTTATCACTTACTTTAACATAGCTTAAATAGTCAATTGGTTCACTGCCAACTTCTATCATGATACTTTTTTGTGATAAAAATAAAGTTGGGTTTTCTACATCTTTAATTGTTATTTGATGGGTAGCTGTTGAAATGTTTCCACTTGAATCGGTTGCGGTTAGTTTAATATCTACTACCCCTATTTTATCTATTTCACTTGATAATGAATAACTATATTCAACATGGTTATCATAATTATCTGTGATTTCGTAAAAATCTAAAATATCAAAGATGAATCCTACAGGATGGCTATTAATCCCTTTAAAATGGATTTGTGGTCCAAGATTATCAAAGATTTTAACTGTTTGTTGATAAAAACTTGCATTTCCCACCTCATCAATTAATTGAAAATTAACAACATACGATCCTACTTTCATATAATCAATTCCTGATTCATCAACCAGTATTAAAATATTTTTTGATTCCGACAAATTGTCTTCAACAATTAAGTTTTTAGTATAATTTGGTTTGGATGACCCTATTAAGATTTGATACGGTGCAGAGTATACAACACTAGGGGGTTCAGTATCTACAAGTTCAACATATATTATCTTTGAAGCACTCGATTCATTCCCACTTAAATCAGTCGCTGTTACGACTAAGACAATTGTTCCCTCTTCTTCTAAAGAACCTTCAACGATTTCATACTTTAAATCTATTACAGTATCATGATTATCACTTGTTGTAACATAGTGGTCTACTTTAAAAGTATATCCGATAGTAAATGTATTTAAATCATTAAAATTAATTGTTGGTGGAATCAAATCTATTATATTAACCTCTTCTTGATGAATAGTTTCATTCCCGGATAAATCAGTTAAAGTAAATATAACGGTATATACACCGACTCTCAAATAATTCACATTTGAATCATTTACTGTTAGTTCTATCTCTTCTACATTATTAACATCATCAACATAAATTAAACTAGTTAAATAATCTGGTTTCTTCTCACCTAAAACAAATGTATAGGGTTTAGAATTTGTTACGACTGGTTGATTAATGTCAACTATCTTAATATAAACAAGTTTTATTTCTTCTTTTTGATACTTAGGAGACATTGCTTTATGGTATAGTTTATACGTCTTAATAGTGGTCGTTGAAATAACACTTTTCATATAATAGTTATAATTGATATCACTTACGGTAAAATCTGGATCAATATAACCAGCTTTTAACGTTACGCTCGATTTGAAAGTCTCCAATGCGTTATCTAAGCTTTCTCCATAAGGAATGATTATTGTGTCTGTGTCCCAAATAAAGATGGAATCTTCAGCGTTAATTGTTTTCATCGGAAGAAGAAAACTAGTCAAAAGGATAAATAAAATATTGATTTTTTTCATAGTATCACCCAATTAATATATACATTGAGGAAATCTAATTTTTCTAATTGATTTTTATTTATTTAAAATCATGATTCATCAAGTTAATCTGATAGTATGCTTTAATACTAATTTCAAATGGAAAAAAACCCGAGAAGTCATTTCAATCTCGGGTTTTATCTTATTATATATTAAATTTGTGACATGACCTTTGTCCGCTCTTCTAAGAATTGATTGCGGTAAAGTTGATAGTAACCACCTTTAAGTTTAAGTAATTCTTTATGGTTACCCATTTCAACTATCTTTCCTTCTGAAAGTAAAATAATTAAATCACTATCAACAATAGTGGACAACCTGTGAGCAACTATGAATGACGTTCTTCCTTTCAACAATGTATGGGTTGCTTCTTGGATGACTTGTTCGGCTTCACTGTCAATCGATGAAGTAGCCTCATCTAAAATCAAAATTTTTGGATCCGCTAAAATAGCTCTCGCAAAACTGATTAATTGTTTTTCACCAATTGATAACTTGTTACCGCCTTCACCAATATCAGAAAAATAACCATTTGGCATTTTTGATATGAATTTGTCAGCACCGATTGCTTTAGCTGCGCTGATGACTTCCTCATCTGAAGCATCTAATCTACCATAACGAATGTTTTCCATAATGTTTGTAGTAAATAAGTGGGGTGTCTGTAAAACATATCCTAATCGCTTATGTAACCAGTGAATAGAACGCGTTCGATAGTCTTTACCATCAATTAATATTTCGCCTGAAGTTGGTTCATAAAATCTTGAGAGTAAATTAACAATAGTAGTTTTCCCACTCCCTGTGTGACCAACTAATGCAACACTCATTCCTTTTTCAACCTTTAAATTGAAATTTTCTAAGATAATTTCGTTATTATTATATGAAAATGTAACATCTTTAAACTCGACTGATCCTTCTAATTCTTCCCAGTTTTCATATTTCGGATGCAGTAAATCACCATATTTTTCAGATACTTCTTCGGTATCATAAATCGCAGGATTTTCTTCAATTAATTGAACGATTCTTTCTGCACTCGCTTGAGCTTGTTGAAATTGCGCTAAAATACGTGATATTTGCATAACTGGATCAAAAAATCTTGTGGTGTAGTCAATAAAAATATAAAATGTTCCAACAGATAAAGCGGCAACACCAGCGGTAATAATAACTCTACTACCTTGATACATGACAACGCCCAATACAATATAACTAATTAGTAACATAATTGGCGAGAAAATACTGCTCCAAAGAATCGCCTTGGTAGTTGATCGTCTTAGTTCGTTTGTTTTTTGTTCAAATTCATAATAAGATTCTGCCTCAATAGCAAGACTCTTAGTTGTTTTAGCCCCCATAAATGCTTCATTGAATGCAGCTGTAACAATCGAGTTCTTTTTCCTTGAAACTCTATAGCCTGACAATATTTTCTTTCTAAAGTAATAAGCTAAAACAATCATCACTGGAATTGAAGCAGTGATAATTAAAGCTAATTTCCAACTATAAATATATAAGATAATCAGAATCGCAATCATGATTACGAAACTCCATAAGAAGTCTACAACACCCCAACTAATAATATTTGCAAGTCTTCTAGAATCCGAAGTCATTCTTGCCATAATCCAGCCCTGAGGTGTTTTATCAAAGTAACTAAATGGTAATCTTTGAATTGTTTCAAAAGCTTCTTTTCTTAGTTTATAGTTTGTTTTTACTTCAATCTTACCCGCTTGATAAATAAATCCCCAAACTGAAAAGCCCATTATTATAGCCGCTAAAACATATAAAATAGTAAATGCTGTAACTGTTTCATAATTACCTTTTTCAAAGAAATTATCAATAGCATACGCATTAAACAAGGTCATTGTCATTTCAATAAACCCCATGATTATCGCAAAAAAGAATAGAAAAAATACACTCTTTTTATCATCAAAAACTGTTTTAATTATCTTTTTCCATGTCCCGAGGTTGACTTTCTCGACGGTATACTCTTCTTCGTAATTCATCGTTTAAACCTCCTCAACCATTTGTAAAAACTCTTCTTCTAAAGAACCTTGAATTTCCCAAAGTTTCTTATATAAACCCTCTTTACTCTTTAAGGTTTCATGCGTACCAATATCACTAACTTGACCATTATCTAAAACAATAATTTTATCGGCCTGTTTAGCGGTTGTGATACGATGTGTAATAATAATTGTGGTTGATTTAATGTCTCTAGTTTCAAGTGCTTGACGAATCAAAAAATCAGTTTGTGTATCAACAGCACTTAATGAGTCATCAAAAATCAAGATCGATTTTTCTGTCACTAAGATTCTTGCAATCGCAACTCTTTGTTTCTGTCCTCCAGAAAGAGTCGTTCCTTTCTCACCAACAACGGTATCATAGCCTTTATCAAAGGTGGAAATATCTCTTTGAAGTGACGCAATTTGAGCAGCTTTATAAACATCATCAGAGATAATATTTCGATTCGATATCGCAATATTTTCATAGACTGTTTTCGAATATAAGAATGGTTCTTGTAAAACCACTCCAAGGTTTTTTCTTAAATGATGTTTTTCAATATCTTTGATTGAAACACCATCCAGTAGGATTTCACCACTTGTAACCTCTAACATTCTCGTAAGTAGATTCACAATCGTTGATTTTCCAGACCCGGTTCTACCAATAAAGACAACTGTTTCTCCAGGATTTATTGTAAAGTTAACATGGTTTAATAAATGCTCATTTGAATCAGAAAACTTGAATGAAACATCTTTAAACTCAATCTTGCCTTTTATCTTAGGTGTTTCAGTACCATTTAAATTAAATTCACTTGGTATATCTAAAATTTCCATAATACGGTCAGTTGAAACCAACGCACGACCAAAATCACCAATCATCCTGCCTAACCCTCTAATTGGCCAAATTAACATCCCAATTAACATCAAAACTGCCACCACTTGGTCGGAGGAAATCATGTTATTTCTTGTCATCCCTATCGCAATAAAAATAGTTAAAACATATTGTAACATCGCGACTGTATCACTTACACCCCAATGAACTGCTTGAACATTTTGAAATTTTCTTAGTTCTTTTGAATAACCTTGATTCGCCTTCTCCATTTTTTCAATTTCAAATGTCTCATTCGCAAACGCTCTAACAATTTTTGAAGCATTTAAATTTTCTTGAATAATTGTAACCATAGATGCTTCTTTTTCTTCAATCACCTTATGTGCTTTATTAACATATCTAAAGAAGAATATTGAGGTAGTCGCAGTAATTGGAATCATGACCATTGCGACATACATCATAGTAGGACTGATAAAGTAAATTTGGATTGCTCCAAAGGTAACGGTTGCAATAAGACGAATAGCTTCCGCTACACGTTCTGATAAAAATCCACCAATCATTTCAATGTCGGATGTTACTCTTTGAATTAAATCTCCTATATCAACATTGTTATGATACCTATACTCCAATGATTGTATATGTTCATACATTTCATTACGTAATTTTCTTTGTGTATTTTCAGATAATCTTCCTCGCAATAAAGCTTCTAAGAAAATCATAAAGAATCTAAATGCTTGAAATACAGCCAACATAGTAACAACTTTTAATACTGTGTTTAACCCATCATTAGGTTGGAAAAAATCTAACACAAAGTTGGGAAAGTTTACATTATACAAAGCCCCTGGTGTTGGATTTTTTAAAAATGCTATTAAATACTGTGTAAATAACGGCACATAAGAGTAAGTAAAGCGTCCGAATATCACAAAAAAAATGATTAATACCATCATCCAAAAATAACCTTTTGCAAATTTAAATAAATTTTTAACTCTTTTCATAAAAAAACCTTCTTATCAACATATATATTTTACTTGATTGAAAATTAAAGTCAATAAGAAGGTTTTATTTGATTTTTTATAATAAATCTTTGTTAGCAAGTGAATTTCTATTAACTCTATTTAAATTATAAATTCTTTCAGATGCCAAACTAGATTCTTTATACTTATGTTGATTAGTTAGCAATATTGATAATTTTTTAAAAATGAATTTTGAAGCATAGTAGTGTTGACAGATACCTATCTCAGAGAACAACGCTTCTCTTAGATACTGGTAACTATTGTTATGCTTATATTTTTGAATAAAATAGTTTTTCAAAAATACTTGAAATAAACTATCAGTAAAAGTTATTTGATCTAACAATTCTAAAACATTCTTTTTATCTTCTAATACATCATAATAAAGTATTGATGCGACATCTTTCTTTGAATCCAATGAGAGAAAAGTATCATAATCTTCATGTAAGATTAAAGAAATTCTATAGCTACTGAGGTAATTATCTTTCAGTAAACTTTCATCAAATGCTTTTGGTTCCATCATATAAGCTAATGCTTCAACATACTTTTCTTTTGTTGCTATAATGGCATCGAAATGATTAAACGTAATATGTTTTTGACACAATTTATTAAACGTGTCATTTAAATCTTTTAATGAAGATTGATACAACGACAGTTCAAACTTTAAATTGATATACCAATAACGAATACTGATATGAAATAAGTTATTAACAGTTAATTCCTTTAACAATCTTCCTGCTAAAAAATAATCTTTTGTATCAATATAAAGACTCACTAGCGTTAAAATGAATATGGTTAATTCTAATGGTTGCATTAATTCAATACTGTACAATAAAACACTGACTATTTTTGCTTCGTTTTCTACCTTTTTTTCTTTCACTTGCATCGCAAAACTAATTAATCTTGATTGAAAATCATCACGTTTAGATAAATATTCGATTAGTTCTTTTCGGCAATCATTAATTCCCATAATGTAGCCCACTAAATTCAAATACCATTTATCCATAATTTCACTTGAAGTAACCATATCTTCATCAATCTGCATATCATTAAAATAAGAACCTAATATTGCTGTATTAGGTTTCAATATATCGTTTTCGATTTTAGATAGATAAGATATTGATATTCCACACTTTCTGCAAATCTCACTTAATGTTTTCATTCGCTCCATTCTTTTACACTTAAAAGTTGCACCATACTTTCCTTCTGTTTTTAAATCGTTTTCTAATTTAGTGCTTACTTTATGAATCAATAATTCGTTCATAAACTTCCCTCCTTTACAACCATTATCTAGATTCATGATTATAATTCAACAATATTTTGATACAAAAAATAAAAAAAGTGTCTTTTACACTTTTTTTGGTTTATTATCATATTTACAAATGTCATAAAGTTTACAAGTTAAACACTTTGGATCTCTACTAGTACAGTGATACCTACCAAAGAAAATCAACTGATGGTGTAACTTAGTCCAGCGTTCTTTGGGAAAAACTTGATAAAGTTTCATTTCTGTTTTATAAACATCATCAGTTTTCTTGGCGAGACCGAGTCTAATTGATACACGATGTACATGTGTATCTACTGCAATCGCTGGTGTATCAAATAAATTAGATAGGATTACATTCGCTGTCTTTCTGCCTACGCCAGCCAGAGATTCTAAATCTTCTCTTTTTGATGGTATAATTCCATCAAAATGATCAACGACTTGATTGGCCATTTTTATGATGTTTTTTGCTTTATTCTTATATAGTCCAATTGAATTAATTAATACTTCTACATCTTCATGTTCAGCCTTAGAAAGTTCATAAACAGTTGGGTATTTTTTAAAGAGATTGGGTGTTACTTTGTTGACTTGAATGTCAGTTGTTTGAGCGGATAAAATAACGGCAACTAATAATTCATAATGATTTGAATAGTTAAGTTCAGCTTTTGCATTAGGAAACATTTCATCTAAAACATTTAATATCAAAGTTATTTTATCCATTATTTCCCAATTAACCTTCTTATGGCTTGTGCAGTTTTTTCATCTATTGAAGAGGGTTCTAAAAATGATTCACTTCTTAATATTTTATCCACATAATTAACGTTCTTTTTATGATGTTTAATCGCAAGTTCAATTGCTTCATCAACTTGTTCTAGTGTGAAACCTTCTATTGGCCACTGTCTAATCACATCCAAATTGGTAGGGGTTAGTGCTTTATTAAATTTAGTTTCTAACTTTTCTACTAGTTTTTCTAACTCAGACATTTGTTTAAGTTCGCTTTGTTTTTTGATTTCAGTCGTAAAATAAGTTGATATTTTATCAAAAAATGGTTTTAAACTAAACACTTCACCGACTTTATCGTCGCTTTTTTTCTCTAAGTTAATACAAATCAAATCTTTTTCAAACAAACTATTAACTATTTCACCCACATGATTTCCCTTAAAACCAGTTAGTCTTGCAAGTGAATTGGTTGATAAGTTAAATCTTTTCTTTTCAGCTAAATTAAAAAGATGTGTTAAAATAACCATCTCATCTGAGGTAAGATCGAAACGTTGGGCATTTCTAAAAATTAATTTTTGATAGTCTAAATATCCTTCTTCAAATAATTTTTCTATCATAATTACTCCTTTGCCAATTTACTCAAGGCATATTCTGCTGCTTTTTGTTCTGCCTCTTTTTTTGTTTTCGCTGTTCCAATACCTAAAATAATATCATCCATTTTAACACTTACTGTAAACAATTTGTCATGTGATGGACCTTCTTGATGTTCTAGATGATATGTTATATTTTTTCTATCAGTTTGAACATATTCTTGTAAAGTCGACTTAAAATCTTTTATTTCTTTAATTTCATGTAAGTTAGGAATTACTATTTTTTTAAATAAAGTTCTCGTTGCTTCAAACCCTGAATCTAAAAAGATTGCTCCAAAAATTGCTTCAAAAGCATCCGCAATTATCGCTGGATTTTCTCTTGAGCCAAGTTGTTCTGAACCTTTACCTAACTTTAAATAGCTAGATAAATTGAAATTAGCAGCATAAAGGGCTAAAGCTTCTTCACAAACCGCTTGAGCTCTTTTCTTACTCATTTCACCTTCAGTTTTAATCCCTTTATTGTATAGATGTTCCGCCATCAATAAACCAATCACAGCGTCACCTAAAAATTCAAGCCTTTCATTATCTATGCTCGATTCATTTTCATTCGCATAACTTGAATGGGTTAAAGCTTGATTCAGTAAGTTAATGTTTTTAAACTTAATGCCTAAAATTTGTTCTAAGTCTTTAATTGGACTCACCTTCTATATTAAAATCTTTAATTTTATCTTTTACTTTATTTATAATATCTGCTTGAACAAAAGTTCTTGCTTGCCTAATTGCATTTAAAATTGCTTTTTCGTCACTTGATCCGTGGGCTTTAATAACTGGTGCATTTATTCCGAAAATCATCGCTCCACCGATTTCACTAGCATCTAATCGCTTACCAAATCGTTTTAGGTTCTTTCTCATAAATAAATACCCAATCTTACCACCAATTGATGACTTGATTTCTTCTTTCAACATAGCCCCCATACCTTTGGCTGTTCCTTCTAAAGTCTTCAAGATCATATTGCCAGTAAATCCATCAGTAATCAAAATATCACTATCAGTTGTGAATAATTCTTTTGGTTCAATATTCCCAACAAAATTAACATCCTTAGATTCACTTAATAAATTAAATGTCTCTTTGTCTACTTCTCTACCTTTTCCAGCTTCAGTTCCAATATTTAATAAACCTACTTTCGGGCTTTTTCTATTTAAATAACTTTCTGCCACGACACTGGCATAAATAGCTAATTCTAATAAGTGTTCTGATCTTAATTCAACATTAGCTCCAACATCTAATAAAATCTTACCTTTTCGATCTAATGAAGGCACAATAGGTGCTATCGCAACTCTATGCATACCTTCCATTCTTTTAATTATTAGGTGCACTGCAATCACCACAGCTTGAGTAGGTCCAGCTGAAACAATGGCATCACTAAAACCCTCTTTAACGTGTTTGGTTGCCATCACGAGTGAAGCATCTTTTTGAGTTCTAATTGCTTTAATCGGGTCTGACTCGCCCATAGAAATAACGGATCCAGAGTGTACAACCTTAATCCTTTCTGAATTCGTTAAATATTGTTTAATTTCTGTTTCATCACCAAAAATAGTTATTTCAATATCTTTAAAAGTTTCAACTGCTTTCATGGCGCCTAGCACATTTACTTTCGCGCCAATATCGCCACCCATTCCATCTAGTGCTATTCTTATCATAAATTGTCTCCTTTTAAGTTTAATAATTATATCATAATTTTAAATCCGTTTATAGATTGCGTGAGATTTAATACATTAATCAAACTTGTTTAGTTTTTAACAACCATAATGCATCCTCTTTAGCCGTCATAAAAATATTAAAGTCAGTCCCTAAATCAGCATATTCGAAATCAATAATCCCACTTTGTTTGACCCCTAAGAATTCTCCTGGTCCTCGGTTTTCTAAATCGTATTCTGACAAGGCAAATCCATCTAAATTACGCTCAAAAAGTTTTAACCGCTCAATATCACCTGCATCACTAATCACATAACAATAACTTTGTTTGTCACTTCTTCCAACTCTACCTCTTAACTGATGTAATTGACTTAAGCCAAAATACTCTCCATCAAAAATAACCATCATAGTTGCCTTTTTAATATCTAAACCAACCTCAATCACTGATGTAGAAATTAAAATTGAACCTTCTGTAGCATTAAATTGTTCCATAATAGTTTGTTTTTCTTCTCCACTCATTCTACCGTGAAGTGTAAAGATTGGGACGTTGAAATGTTTCTTAGTTAATAACTCTAAACTTTGAATACTTTCACCTCGAAGTTCAGATTCAATGGATGGTGCAACAAAATAGACTTGATTACCTAAATCTATTTCTTTTTGAACGTGTTTAAAAACACTTTCTGTTTGACTCTTAGTAAAATATTGAGTAATAATAGGTAATCTTCCTATCGGCTTTTCTCTGATATTTGAAATTTCCATATCACCAAATAAAACAATTGCTAAAGTTCTTGGAATAGGGGTTGCCGTTAGGTAAACAATGTCTGCATTTCCTTTTAATTCTAGTTGTTCTCTCGCCATTACTCCAAATCGATGTTGTTCGTCAATAACAATGAAACCTAAATTTTTAAAGATTGTATCATCCGTAATCAACGCATGCGTTCCAATAACAAGATCTATTTCACCAGCAGCAATTTTAGTTTTAATTGCATCTTTATTCTTCGTTGAACCGGTTAATAAAACAACACTTAAGTCCTTAAATGTTTCTTTAAAAAGATGGTAGTGTTGTTGAGCTAGAATTTCCGTAGGTGCCATAACTGCGCTTTGATAACCAGCAGTTTTAGCCCCTAATATCCCGATTCCAACAACTACAGTTTTACCAGATCCAACATCACCTTGTATTAAACGTTTGACTGGATACGTCTTTTTAAAATCTCTAAAAATATCATTAACTGCCTCTTTTTGATCTTCAGTCAACTCATATGGAATCTTTGAAATAAACGCTTTAACTAAAGCTAAATCATAATTTTTTGGTTCTTTTTGAATTGCTTCAATATTTAATTTTTGTCGCATTACTTTTAATTGAAAACTTAAAGCTTCTTCATATTTCAATCTTGAATAAGCTCGCGCTAATTTTACCTCATCTTTAGGAAAATGCAGATTATATATCATATCATATCTATCCTGTATTTTTCTTTTTTTCAAAATTGTTAAAGGAAGCGTTTCTTCAATACTTGCCAAATGATTTGAAAGGATATTTTTAACTATTTTACTGACATAAGAATCATAAACATTTTCAATCCCATAAACCGGTTTAAAATCACTTTTTATTGGTTTTAGATTAATTTGACTGGCGGTAATTCTTCTTGGTTTCTTCTCAAAACGCCCTCTTACTTGAATTTCCATATTTTCTTTTAATGAATATTTTAAGTACTCTCTACGATAAGCAATAACAGAATAGGTTTCATGGTCAACCAATAATTTGAATTGTAAACTTCTTAATGAACCACGATGTTGAATCACTTTAGGAATACTGGCAACGATACCAGTGGTTGTAACAATGGTTTTATCGACTGCCAACAACAAAGAACTCTCTTGAAAAGAGTCATATTTTTTAGGAAATCTAAGTAACATATCTTTAGTTGTAAAAATACCTGCTTGATTTAAATGTTGTAACGTTTGTGGTCCAACACCAGGAGCTTCTTTAATATCTATCATACTATTATTATAACAAAAAAGGGATAGTTTTATCCCTTAATGTTAGATTCTTTATAAAGGTCACATAGACCAATCGCAACCACATTTTCTAAAACAACCATAGCTCTTTTTGCAATAAATGAATCATGTCTTCCTTCAATTACTAAAGTATCTGATTTACCTGTTTTAAAATTGAAGGTTGCTTGGGGTTTCCCGATTGAGGCAGCGGGTCTTTCAAATACTTTGATAACTAAATCATTACCATTCGTTATACCACCATTAATACCACCAGAATGATTAGTACTAGTATGTCCAAATTCATCTATAATCGGGTCGTTAAATTCACTACCTAACATATTAACGCCTTCAAATCCTACCCCAAAACTAACGCCTTTAACCCCAGGAACACTAAATAATAATTGTGATAATTTTGATTCCACTGATTCAAAGAAAGGTTCACCTAAACCCTTAGGTGGGGTTTTTACTGTTATTTCAATAATGCCACCGACTGAATCTTTTTGTTCGGCAATGGTAGAAACATATTCATCTAACCTACTCATATCTTTAAGTGTGCCAACTTGAATAAACTTAGATGATATTTCTAAAGGAACCATCATTTTCGCAAAGCTTCCCGCTATTACTAATCCAACCGTTAATCTGCCAGAAAAATGACCTGATCCAGGTAAACTAATTCCGTATTTTACGGTAGAAGTAAAATCAGCATGTGATGGTCTTGGGGTATCTTGAAACTGGTTATAATCTCCACTTTTAATATTCTTGTTTAAAAATCTAATAAGAATCGGTGACCCTGTTGTAATATCATTAAAAACCCCTGACTCTATCATAAATTCATCGGTTTCTTTTCTTGGTGTAGAACCTTTATAATTGGGCTTTCTCCTCTCTAAATCTTCATAAATTAAATCGTAATCTACCTTGATACCCGGTTTCATTCCATCTATAAGAATTCCCACAGAATTTCCATGAGATTCACCGAAAATAGATACTCTAAATAATTTCCCGAAACTGTTCATTTTAACACCTCTTTAATGGATTCTATTGTTACAAAGTCCTCTTTCAAAGTTTTCTTCTGCCAAATTGATTCTGAGGCGATTCCTTGATAAATTAATAAATCAATTCCGTTAATAGACCTTGTTCCGTATTCCATTAATATTGTTTTTCTTGGATTATATATTAAATCAATGACTAGTTCAATAACTTGATTTTTTGGTTCATAAGGGGTTCCATAATTTGGATAACTTCCCACTGGTGTGCAATTGACTAAAATATCAATATGATTAATCTTAGCTAATGCTTCATAAGTGATCATCTTGCCAAAATAACTAGATAACCCACCTTTTCTTGATACGACCACAGGAATAGCTCCATATTTCTTAAAAGCGTAATAGACCATCCTACTAGAACCACCAGACCCTAAAATATAAACAACTTTTCCCTTATAATTAAGATTTAAGTTATCTAACATTCTAGAAAATCCAATTAAATCAGTATTATTTCCAAGTACTTGTCCATTTTTGTAAGATAGTGTGTTAACAGATCCTATTTCTTTAGCGTTTTCACTTAACACATCAACATAACTCAAAATGATTTCTTTATAAGGTACTGTTACATTAAATCCGTCATATTTACCTTTTCTTAAATCATTGATTAATGCCTCAATCTCATCTTCTTCAACGTCAAAATGCTCATAAGTTAGTTTTAAACCATTATGATGTGCAATTTCTTGATGTAATTGATTAGAAATAGAATGCGATATATTTTTACCAATTAAACCAAAATGCTTCATTGTTTTTGAAAATCCTTTGAAGTTTCAATAATGGTTTTATAGATCTTCAAAAAGTAATCTTTATAGGCTTGATCTATGAATGCTAAATTTTGTTTGATGATAGCTTCTTCACGGTCTTTGTGTTCTATTTGAGATAGTGTTGTTTTTTTTATTTCTTTTATATTTTGAACGACTTTAAAGCGTTCATTTATTAACTTCGCAATTGATTCATCTATTTGATCAATTTTTTTTCTTTCACTCATCAAATTCATCTAGCTGTCCTCCCAGTTGTCTAAAATCTTCAAAGAATGTTGGGTAACTCTTCTTTATGGCTTCAACCCCGTCAATGGTTACACCACCATCAATAAACGATCCTAAAATAGTCAAACTCATGACAATTCTATGGTCATTAAATCCATTTACCATAACCCCACCTTTGAGTTTAGTAGGTTTAAAATCAATTTGGTTTGGTTTTAACTCATAAGATGCCCCAACTAAACCCAAGTTTTCACACATTGCTTTAACTCTATCTGATTCTTTGTATCTTAAACGTTTAATCCCTTTAATTGTTATAGGTACGCTTGATAGTGCTGCTAAAGTAAATAATATTGGACCTAAATCTGGTGTATCTGAAATATCTAAAGTAATAGGTTTTTGAGATGCTTTTGAAAGTTTTAAAATACCATCTTTTTCAACTATTTCTGACCCGAAACTGACTAAAAAATCTAAAATTTTCTTATCTCCTTGAATTGAATCTCTATTTAACCCAATAAATTCAATATTACTACCTAGTGCATTCGCAACCAAAAAGAACGCTGCTTGAGAAAAATCATTTTCAACTTTATAAACCGTTGGTAAATAAGTTTGATTTCCAGGTATGCTAATAACGTTATTTTTTATTGTGATATCAATGTTAAATGACTTCAATACTTTAATAGTCATTTCAACATAACTTTTTGATTCAAATTGTGATGTAACCACTATTTCACTATCTTCTTTTAATAGAGGCAACACAAACAAAATACCACTGATAAATTGACTAGAAACATCACCACTTATCCTATATTCGCCTGGTAATAATGGACCTTTACAGTAAATGTGTTGATCTTTCTTATGAAAATATATTCCTTTTTGTTTAAACAAAGTATCATATATATTCATTGGTCTTCTGGCTAAAGAAGGGCTACAAACAAAATGCTCTTCTTCACCGGTAAGTAACGAAACTGGCACTAAGAATCTCAATGTTGAACCAGATTCATGGGCGTTTAATATTGTACCGGTACTCTTAATGTTACCTCCTATTACGGTTATATCATCTAGTCGTGTCTCAAAATCTATCCCTAAATTTCTCAAAATATCCATAGTTTGAAGGGTATCTGTTGCGTACAAAGGGTTATGAATGGTCGATTGACCATTTGCTAAGCTTGCCGCAATCAAGGCACGATGCGTTAAACTTTTAGAGGTGATCGCCTCTAAACGTCCTTTTAATTTACCTTGTTTAATTTGATAAATCATACAAACTCTCCTCACTAATTGGACGAATTAATGGTTGTCCAACTTCCTTCAATAAAACAAAATAAATTTTACCATTTTTGTGTTTCTTATCAAACTTAATTTGTTCTATATAATCTGTTTTGTTTCCTTTAAATCTGGGTAAACCTAATTTATCTGACAACTGATAATACTCAGTTAACAAGTTAGGGTTCGTTTCTTTCAATTTAATCCCCAATTGAAGGGCCAAGTCCATTCCCATAGCCACACAAAATCCATGTTTTATATTATATTGGTGTGCCTGTTCAATAGAATGACCGAAAGTATGTCCAAAATTTAAAAACATCCGTTCGTATGATTCAAAAGGATCTAATTCAACTATTTCTTTTTTGACGATAATTGCCTTATAGATCATCTCAATCACATCATATTGATCTTGTTTAAGTAATTCTAATAATGTGTGATCCCATATTAATCCAGCTTTTAAAACTTCAGCTAATCCATTTATATATTCTACCTTTGGTAAAGTTTTTAAAAAGTATGTATCTGTAATCACCAAAATGGGTTGTTTAAATACCCCAACGAGGTTTTTACCATAAGCAGTATCAATTCCCGTTTTTCCTCCAATACTTGAATCAACCATAGCTAACAGTGATGTTGGTATTTGAATGAAATCAACCCCTCTTAAAACCGTTGCACTCACAAACCCTGCTAAATCACCAACCACGCCTCCACCAAACGCAACGATTAAATCATTCCTAGAAATATGATTTTGTAATAAAGTATTGATTACCGATTCATAAGATGTGAATGATTTGGAATGTTCAGATGGCTCTACTACCACAAATAAGAAGTTAAAATCCTTTAAATGATTATTTATATAGTTTTGATAATAATGTAAGAGGTTTTTATCTGTAATAATAAAAAGCCTTCTAGAAATAAAAGGATTAAGTGTTTCTCTTAAATTAATATTTTCACCTAACAAAATATCATATTTAAAATCTTTAATTTTAACCTTTATTTGTTTAATATAGATCCCTCTTCTTCCTTGCATTAACTAACTTTGTTTTAAGAGTTTCAATATCATTATTTTTTAAAGCTTCATACAATTCATTAAAAGAAGATTGAAATCTCTCCATGTCATTTAATAAGAATTCTTTATTCTCATTAAATAATTCTATCCATAAAACGTCATTAATAGAAGCAATTCTCGTTAAATCTCGATAAGAATCCCCTGAAAACAATCTTGTATCTTCATGTGAATCACTATTAACTAAACTAACCGCAAGCATATGTGGTAATTGAGATGTAAGCCCAATCATCTTATCATGTGTTTCGGCATCAATTACTTTGATAGCGCCAAATTCCAAATCTTTAGCTAAATTTCTTAATGCTTCTTCTGCCACTTGATTGGCATGTTTATTAGAAATAATTAAAAAGTTAGCCCCTTTGAAAATAGTTTCATTTAAACCATCAATTCCACTTTTCTCACTACCAGCCATTGGATGGTGAGACAGATAAGAAAATGACTTGGGTAAAAATGATTCAATTTCGCTTAACATTGGCAATTTTACACCAGCAATATCGGTAATTATTTGTTTTTCATTAAAACGATCTAAGTTTTCTTTCAAAAAGAGAACATTGTCCTTTGGATACAGTGTTAAAATCACCATATCTACTTTAGATAGTTCATTTAAACTTGCACTTTTAATGATATTTAATGCTAGTGCCTTATTCACAGTCAGTTCATCTTGATCATACCCAAATACTTGATAACCCAAACTTGATAGTTTCTTGGCATAAGAAGAACCCATCATCCCAAGGCCAACAATGAAAAACCGTTTCATTTTAAAGCCTCTTGTAACCTTCTTATTGAGTCCATCATATGATCGAAACGTTCTAGTCTTAGTGATTGAGCACCGTCAGACAAAGCTTCTTCTGGTTTAGGATGGATTTCAACTATAATCCCATCAGCACCGACTGCTAAACTTGCTAAAGAAAGTTTCTCAATCATTGTATAACGTCCGCTTGCGTGCGATGGATCAACTATAACAGGCAGGTGCGATAACTCTTTTACCGCTAAAACGCTTGAGATATCAAGCGTGTTTCTAGTATATTTTTCAAAAGTTCTTATTCCTCTTTCACATAAAATAACGTTAGGATTTCCCCCTTTTAAAATATATTCTGCACTCATTAGCCATTCTTCTATCGTTGCCGAAATCCCTCTTTTTAAAATGATTGGTTTTCTAGTTCTTTCGCCTAATGCTTTAAGAAGGCTAAAATTTTGCATATTACGTGCGCCAACTTGGTAAACATCAACATATTTCTCAAAGGCATCCAAATCATCCATATCCATGATTTCAGAAACAACAGCTAAATGATACTTCATCCCTATTTCATGTAGTATCTTTAATCCATCAATTCCTAAACCTTGAAAAGAATAAGGTGAGGTCCTTGGTTTAAAAGCGCCACCTCTAATCATCTTGACACTATTTTTAACTAAATTTTGTGCAACCTCATCAGTTATCTCATAAGTTTCCACAGAACAAGTTCCTGCAATTATTCCAAAATGATTCCCACCTACATAAATATCATCTTTAATATGTACTATAGTGTCATGATTATCAAACGTACGACTAGCGAGTTTATAAGGTGATTGTACCCTTGTCGCCTGTAAAACGCCCTCAAATGCTTCAATATCAGATGGATTTAAGCTTTTTGTGTCACCAATTACCCCGAATATAACAACATTTTCGCTAGACACATCTTTAATGCTAAACCCTTTATATTGTAAAAAATCAATTAATTTTTGCGTTTGTTGTTTTGTACTATCATGTCTCATTTGAACTATCATGAATAACGCCTCTTTTTCTTTGATATAACATCATTTATAGTTTCAATAATATTACCATAATTGCCTGTTTTTTACAACAGGACAATCAATGTTTAACTAGGTTATCTCACTCTTATTCAACTAAATAAAAAAAGACATTACCGAAGCAATGTCAATTTTTTTTAGTTTTTACTAAGCCTTTGGAACTAATCCTAAGAATCTTTCAGCAGTTTTACCTGCGCCTTTTTCAGCAAATACAATGTAGTAAGTACCAGCTTCAAATGCGATTGGGTTATCATTCCATGTACCAGCGCCATCAACGTTTTCTTCAACGAATGATGGAATATATAACTCTTCAGGTGTTAAATTCTTGATTTCACCAGATTCTGGAGATTGTGCCCAGAAGTCTACGCTGTCTTTGTCAGCAGCGTCTGTTCTAATAATCTTCACTGTTAAGTTACCATCAACGACTACTTCTTCACCATCAATAGTATATGAAGCAGTCCAACCAGCTTCACCTGTAGGTAATGTGATTTCTAAGATATAAAGAGCTTCCACACCTTTAAGTGCACTCTTAATTGAAGCAACTCTTTCATCTGAAAGCTTAATAGCTTCCATTTTGAAATCATCTTGTGCTGACCAACCATTAAATTGTCCAGTTGCATAATATGCTTTTCCTTCGTTCTCTAATATTTCATCAGAGCCACAAGCAGTTAAACCAAATGTTGCAACTAATGCAACTACCAAAACTAATAATTTTTTCATACTGTTCTCCTTTTTCTAATTATAGTTTTATTATATCACGCTTACGCGTTAGTACCTAAATAAATTATTGTAACAATACACTGGTATATGCACCAATTGTGAGTTTATTTTCATCCAATGATGCTTCTTCCATTCCGACATATACCAATAATTTTTCAAACTCTAAGCCATATTGACTAAAATCGATTTCTATCGCGGTATCCATCGTATTATGGAAGATTCCAATTGTGCTATCTTCGTATGTGGTTTTAAAACCACCAAATGTTTTATGTCCATCAAAGTATAACGGTTCATAGGTCCCTCTTGATACTTCTGGATAAGCATTTCTAATCATTATTAATTTTTTATAATGATTGTAAAGTGATTTTGAATCGCTAATTTGAGACTTAACTGTGCCATTAGTTTGTAGCTTAGGATCATAAGTTGATCCAATTGGATCTTCAACTGTGTCCTTATCGCCCCATAACATGGCGAGTCTTCGATTGGCATCCGTGTTTTCGCTACCACGTGTTCCTTTCATACCTATTTCTTCACCATAATAGATAAAAGGTGTCCCATAAGATAGTAAGTATAAATTAGCTGCACTATAACTTTTCCCCCCTGTTAAGTACCCGGCTGATCTATTTTGATCATGGTTACTAATAAATGGGGTTAATATTGCATCTTCGTTAACCGATTGAACACTATTTCTATAATTGTTTAAGTATTCAACATAACGGTTCACAGTTTCATAACCGATAGCGGTTGAGGCAATCCAGCCTTCTTGACCACTCATATCAAAATCAAAATTGGAAAATGGTTCGTAGTAAGGAATCAATTCAGGGTTTGCACTCCATACTTCACCGACCACGTAAATATCTTCTTTTATCTTTTTGGCTTCATCCATAAACCAATTCCAAAAAGTTATATTGCGTTCATGTTCATTTAAGAAAACATATTTAGCCGCATCCAATCTAAACCCGTCAACACCTAAATCAACCCAAAACTGGACAATATCGATAAATTCAGCTTTTACATCTTCATTATCAAAATTCAGTTCTGGCATGCTACTTGAAAAGTTTCCTTCATAAAAGTACTCGTTATCGATTGGATAATAGGTCTTTCCCATCGTTTTGGTTTCTTCTGTATATAAACTATAGTAGTTATAGTATTTATTGGTTGTGTCCCCTTCTATAACTGCTTTAGTAAATGCTTTAAACCATGGATGATCTTTGGAAGTATGGTTCATAACCAAATCAATAATTACTTTAATCCCTCTTTTTTCAGTTTCCTCTAAAAAGGTTTGAAAATCTTCTAGTGTTCCATAATTTGAATCAATGTTTTTGTAATCTCTGACATCGTATTTGTGATAACTGTTTGATGGCATTATCGGCATTAACCATATTCCCGTAATACCTAAGCTTTTACCACTATTAGGATCGCCATCATTTAAGTAATCTAGGCGGTTAATCATTCCTTGAATATCGCCAATCCCATCTTTATTGGAATCACTAAAACCTCCAACAAAGATTTCATAATAAGTTCTATAATTATCATCAATCATATTAGCCTTTAAATTATCATCTTTTATAGTTGCTTCTTTTTTCACACAACCACTTAATAACCCAACTGAGACTATAAGTGTAAGCAGTAATAGTTTTTTAATCATTAACCTTTAACACTTCCAGCTGTAACCCCTTCAACATAATAACGTTGCATAGAGACAAATAATAGAACTATCGGTATCGCAACCAATACTGAACCCGCTGCAAACTGTGTAAACAAGTTAGAGTCAGCTTGTTCCCCATATATCATTGAATACAACCCAAATGCTACCGTTAAGTTGCTTCGGTTGGTTTCTCCGATAATGGTTTTCGCAAAGATGAAGTCCATCCAAGGTCCCATGAAAGCTGTTAAAGCAGTATAAACAATAATTGGTTTAGAAAGCGGTAAGATAATCTTTGTAAAAATCCCCGCATTCGTACAACCATCAAGTCTTGCCGATTCCACCAGAGAGTTTGGAATGACATCAAAGAACCCTTTGGCTACATGGAACCCTAGACCTGAACCAGCTGAATAGACTAGTATAAGTGCGAATAATGATCCTGTTAGCCCCATAGCCTTTAAGATGTAATAAATCGCAATCATGCTCATAAAGCCCGGGAATAAGCCTAATATCATCGATACTGACATAAACGTCTTTCTTGATTTAAATCTAAGTTTGCTCATTACATAAGCAACCGATAATGTCAACAATGTTGAAATAATAAATGTGAGGAAGGCAACAAATAATGTATTTAACCACCATTTACCGAATTCAAAGTTTTTATTAGTAAATAGATTAATATAATTATCAATACCTAAAATTTTAGGAAAATAATTTCCTCTAACAAATCCCACTAATTGTCCTTGATCATTTACTTCAGCACTAAATGATTGAAAGACTATCCAAACAATTGGGATTAACCAAATAAGCGCTAGTATAGTTAATATCGTATACCCAGTAATACTAGAAATGATATTACTTCTTTTAATACTACTTTGCTTAATTCTTTTCACGTCTGTCATTGGAAAGTTTCCTCCTCTTTAAAGGATTTACTTCTTCTGTAGGTGAGTAGTGTACCTGTAGCTATTACCAAGAAAGTTAAGATAGAAATAACTGCCCCTTGGTTGTAATCTCCTTGGTCAATAGTTAACTTATAAAGCCAGGTAACAAGTAAATCTGTTTCACCTGCTTGGAATCCTCCTGGAACAGTTGGTCCTCCACCCGTTAACAAGAAGATAATATTAAATGAGGTAATATTACCAACAAACGAACTAATTAGATAGGGTGTGGTAATAAAAATAACATAAGGTAAAGTAATTTTGAAGAATACCTGGAATTTATTAGCACCGTCAATTTGAGCAGCTTCATATAAATCACTTGGAATATTCATTAAAATTCCCGAAGTCATCAATAACGTGTAAGGAATCCCCACCCACATATTAATTAAGATGACCATTACTTTAGGTGTTATTCCATTCGTAGCATTACCTAAAAACTCAATCCCTTGATTAATAACACCCATATTGATTAACATGGTATTAATAGGTCCACTTACAGATAGCAATTGTCTAACTGCTAATAGGGAAATAAATTGTGGTATCGCAATGGTTAACATGAAGATTGTACGCCACATTTTTTTTAGTTTAATGGTTTTACCATTTATCACTAAAGCAATTAAAATACCACCGATATAACAAGTAAATGTCGCAAATAAAGCCCATGTCAAAGTCCAAGTAACTACTGGAACAAATCTGACAGAAATCTCTGATTTACCATCAAATAATCCTTTGAAATTATCAAATCCAACCCAATTAAATAAATGTTGTCCAACTTGTTTAGTTTGGTCAAAATCGGTAAATGCGATTAGGATCATAAATATAGTTGGTAAAATCGTAAATAATGTTATCCCTAATATTGATGGCGTTAACATCATTAAATGAAAACGATCATCGATTAATGAGTGTAGATCTCCATAAAACGTTTGAGGTGCTTTACCTACTTTAACTAGTTGATCCGATAGTTCAGCACTCTTTGTATTGGAAACATAAGCATACAAATAGATGATTATCATCCCTATTGTCAAGACACCAAATAGCATCATCAACATTGAGTTATCCGTAGGTGTAAATATACTCCCTGGATCAGTACCTAAACTAATCAAATTACTTAATGCTTTATACCCTAGCGGAGTTGAGTTTACCTCTGGACTCATAACCATAAACAAAATAAATGCTACTTGGATGATTAAGTAAATAAATCCTTTGGCAAACCGTTTATGATAAAAGTTCCCCGCACCCATAATAAAATAGGATAGTTTAGTTCCAATAGAGCCGTTAACAAATCTCTTACCAAAGGTTTTAAACCACTGGCCAATTGATTTTATTACATTCACTACACCATTGCCAAAACTTTTAAACCCTTCAACAAATGATTGTCCTATTCTGATGAAAACATTAGGTTTTTTTTCTTTTACATATTCCATTGAAAAATCTCCTTTTTAGAAAAACTTATGAAACAAGCGATACATTCGTACCGCTCTTTCATATAAATAGATTAAATTATTCTTTATTTCCTGTGCGCCAAATCAGTTGAACAATCTCAAGTTGAGCTTTTATTTGTGCATGTGTATTAAAATTACCACCTGTATTTTCAAGGATTTCTCTGATTAACGCTGGTGCTCCTTTTGAATAGTACCAAGTATTAAATCTAGCTTCTGCACCAAATGGTTGAGCGATACCGACTTCAAACATTTCAATTTGTTTTCTAGCAAGAATTGCTTCTATAGAATCACCTGATAAAGCTTCAAATTCTTCTGCTGCATTCTTATAAGCAGGTAAGTTGTTAGCGGCAACATATGAGCCTTCTTGAACTTCTTTACTTGATAAGAATAATAAAATATCTTCTAATATTTCTTGTTTCCCAGAATTCTTTTTCATAACAAACATCTTCGTGTCTGCGAATGTACCTGAATTGAACACTGTACCTGCTTCTACACTACCGTAAGCATCCTCAGCTGTAATAGTGAATGAAGGTAAAACTTCAATTCCTAAGTTAGAACCTAATGCTGCGCTAGCTGAATTAAAGCCCCACGCACCTGTAATAACTGATAAAACTTTATTATTTGATAATGAAGTTTCCCATCCATCTGATCCTGGGAACATACCACCATTTGCATTGGTGAAGAATCTTTGTCCCCATTTCATAATAGAAATAGTATCATCACCTGTACCAAAGGAATCTGCTGCAACACCATTTGGATAAAGTTTTAGTGAAGTTGCCCCAGTTTCAGCATTGGTTGCAAGTAGTAAGAATGAGTTATTAAATCCATCATCACCTGTTACAGTAACTGCTTTTGCGTTAGCAGCTTGAGCTGCTTCTAACATACCTTCCCAAGTTTTTACTTGGTCAGCAGTTACTAACGATTTATTATAATATAAAACTAATGATTGAGAAATATAAGGTATACCAAATGTATATTCTGTACCCCCAACAGTCCCTTTAATAACATCTAAGAATGCTCGAGGGTTTTCGTTGTTAATTTGATCTAATAATGCTTGTGATTCAATTGGTGCGATAGCACTTGAACCGGCAATTAATTTACCTAAGTTGTCATGAGCAACTGTAAATATATCTGCTCCAGCTTCTGGGTCATCTAAGAAAGTAGATGCTGCAGTGCCTGTATCAATACCTGATACGATTATTTTATATTCTAAATCACTACCATGCTTTTCTTTATAAGCTTCGGTATATTCTTGAATTTTTTCTGTATAAAAATCAACGGATTCAATCCCAACCCAAATATTAATTTTTTTACCGCCGCCACAACTAGCAAGTAAAATTGTACTAACTACAAGTAGTACGAGTGAGTAAAGTGTTTTTTTCATTCATTACATCTCCTTTATGTTCGATTACAAGTTATTTTAACATTAAGACCCCATTTATGCAAGTGCTTTCATTGACTTACAAAACCCGAAACCGGTTACAAGGTAAGCGCTTTTATTTATTCTAATTTGAAGGGCTTTTAATTAATATTTTCGTGATATAATGAGGTCGCAAGGAGGATTAATAATGTTAAATAAATTACTTAAAAAATCATTTTTAATGATACTAGTCTTAATAAGTGGTCTTTTTGTTTCAACGATTGATGCTGCCACTTCTGAAACCACTAGTATTTATGTTCACTATTATCGTTTTGATAATAATTATACCCCATGGGATTTATGGGTTTGGCAATCCAAACCTAAAAGTCTTGAAGGTCAAGCTTACAATTTTTCTGAAGATAATACCGATGAAGCCTACAACCTTGGTGGGGTTGTAACGGTGATTGAATTAACTGGTGCCATCGCAGACGCCACCGAGTTTGGTATTATCGTTAGAAAACCAGATTGGTCTTCTAAAGATATTGATAATGATCGTTTCTTTAGTGTGTCAGAAACTAGTGAAAATGGTACCCAACACATTTACTTAGTTCAAGGAGATCCACTCATTGGTTATTTTTTAAATGATCCTGACGGTCCTTCAAAGTCGCCTAAGTTCACACAATCATTTTTTACTAAAACAGATGAAATCTCATTTAAAACAACAGAAGCGATAACTGCCGAATCTGTGACTCTTAAAAAAGATGATGTCATTGTTGAACCTAAGTCTATCAACATTACTGATAAATCAGGTGTTATTACCTTAAATGAACCGGTTGATTTTGGATCTAAATATGAACTTTTCGCTGTGTTTTCTGATGATAGTATTAATAATATTATTGTCATGTTTGATGGTATCTATGATTCAGCTGATTTTGAAAATGCTTTTTATTATGAAGGTGATGATTTAGGTGCACATGTTACTGATACTAAAACTACATTTAGACTTTGGGCGCCTATTTCAAGTGCCGTTCAATTAAACTTCTATTCAAGTGGTACTACCGTTAAAGATGGCGGTACAACAGACACCCCAGATCGTGTTGTTGATATGATAGCTGATGTAAATGGAACCTTTTATTATGAAGAAAATAATAATCTTCATAACACTTACTATACCTACAGTGTTACAAATGGCCAACAAACATTTGAGGTTGTTGATCCATATGCTTATTCTACTGGTGTTAATGGTAAACGTGGTTTAGTAATTGACTTTGAGCAGGTTAACCCAGCAGGCTTTACTTATGACTCGCGTGCGAACAATATTATAAATAATACGGACGCAATCATTTATGAACTTCAAGTTAGAGATTTAACGACACATAGTTCATGGAATGGTACCGAAGCCAATAGAGGTCGTTTCTTAGGTTTAATTGAAAAAGGGACTACCTTCAACGGCCAAAAGACTGGTTTTGATCATATTCTTGATTTAGGAGTAACTCATGTTCAACTACTACCATTCTTTGATTTTGGGGTTGTTGATGAAACCAAATTAGATGATGAAGACTATAACGCTTTTAACTGGGGTTATATGCCACTTCATTTTAATGTACCAGAAGGTTCTTTTAGTAGTAATCCTTATGACGGATTAACAAGAGTGAACGAACTTAAACAAGTGACCATGGCTTATACTGAAAATAATATCCGTTTAAACATGGACGTGGTATATAACCACACAGGTTTAAGTGCTGATTCAAACTTTAACCAAATAATTCCAGGTTACTATCATAGAAAAACAGAAACTAGCGCTTTTTATAATGGATCAGGTACTGGTAATGAAACTGCTAGTGAAAGGGCAATGGTTAGAAAGTTTATCATCGATTCTGTAGTCTTTTGGGCTAAAGAATATAATATTTCAGGATTCAGATTCGATTTAATGGCACTTCATGATATTTCCACAATGAATGAACTTAATAACGCCTTACACGAAATAGATCCAACTATCATGGTATATGGTGAACCTTGGATGGGTGGTTCTTCACCACTACCAGCACTTCAACAAGCAGGTAAAGAAAACCTTGATCAAATGGGTAATGTCGGCGCATTTAATGACGACTTTAGAGATGCGGTTAAAGGAAGTGTATTTAATCGCGAATATCCAGGATTTGTGAATGGGGAGTTTTCTTCTCAAATAATTAATCGTGTTAAATACGGGATTGTTGGTGGGGTTGAACATGAAGCTTTAACGCTTTCTGGGTTATCACAAAGTAAAGCATGGCATGGAGACCCCAATAAAACCATTAATTATGTCACAGCACATGATAACAATACACTTCATGATAAATTATATCTGACCAATGAAATCACCAATCAATTAGATAAGATTGATGAAATGGTTATGCAAGCGTATTCCATTCTATTAACCTCTCAAGGGGTAATGTTTATTCATGCGGGTGATGAAATATTAAGAAGTAAACCAAACGCTAATGGGGAAGGTTTCGATCATAACAGTTATCAATCACCTGATTCAGTAAACCAAATAAGATGGGATCAAAAATCGCTTGACGATAACTTAAAGGTATACAACCATATTAAAGGTTTGATTGCTTTAAGAAAGAACGATGATTCATTTAGACTAAAATCAGCTGCTGAAATTAATCAAGCTATTAGTTTTCATTATCAAGCTATTAAAGGTCTTATCAGTTATCAAATAAGTAATGACAAAGATGTCCTTGTGATACATAATGCTAATGATAATGTAGTTAAACTAGTACTTCCTAGAAATGCTGGCTGGGATGTTGTTGTAAGTAACGAAGGTGCTGGTACAGAAACTATTCGTTCATATAAAGGTGGGTCAGGTATAAAAGTAGCGCCTCATGAATCTATCATTTTATATAAAAATAATTCTACAGAAAATGTATCTAGCTTCCAATCATTCATGAATAATGTAAATGGGTTCACAACAATTGATGCAGAAACACCTCAAACCTCAACTTTATGGTTAGTAATATTAGTTCCATTAGTGGTTTTACTTGCTGTAGCTGGTTGGATAGTATTTATTGTTATTAAAAAGAAAAAGTAAATTTATCAAACAAAAAAAGGCCAGTTCTGACGAACTAGCCTTTTTATTATCTTATTTAGTCTTTTTTAACTCGTCTCTGATTTCTCTAAGTAATAAGATATCTTCAGGGATAACTGGTTCAGGTGGAACAACTTCTTTTTCTTTTTCAGAAACAGGTTCACCTTTTTGTAGTTTCGCTCTAATTTGAGCTTTTCTCAATTCACGACGTTTATCTAACATAACAACTATTTTTATAATTATGAATAAAGTTAAACCAATAATTAAAAAGTCAATAATAGATTGAACGAATTTACCCCAATAAAGCAATACTGCGTCTGCATCTTTATAAAATTCTACAAGACCAGTATCTGGATTAGTTTGATAACCCGCTTCACCTCTTAATACTAAAAACTGTCCCGCAATGTCACCTTTTGTCAATAAACTAATTACCGGCATTATCACATCATTTACAAGACTGCTTACAATCTTGTTAAATGCGCCACCGATAATAATCCCAACCGCAAGGTCTAGGACATTCCCTTTCATGATAAATGCGCCAAAATCTTTAAAAAATTTCTTCATGATTTTATTCACCTTTCTCCATATCCTTTACAATTTTAATTATATCACTAATCTGGTTAATTACAATACTAGTTTTTTGTTTTAATCTTGATATAGATTGGTGTCCCCCACTATATAAAACCGGATAAACTCCCATCTTTATGGCAACATCAAAATCATAAATAGTATCTCCAATATAAAGACAGGATTTCGGATCAATGTTGTGTTCTTTAATAAAACTTAAACCCACTTCTTCCTTGTTATGATTAGTAATATCAGAAGTGCCTAAAATATAATCAAAGTAAGGATTAATTTGATAATGATTCACTTGTTCAATTAAGTTGTTTTGTTCGGAAGCAGATAAAACAATGTGCTTAATCCCTTCGTCGTGTAAGATTTTAAGCGTACTTAACAAACCCTTGTGTAGTGATTGTTCCAAACTTTGAGGTTGATATTTGGCAATATACCACACTGACATCTCCTCAAATGATTTATGTTCAAAACTAATCCCTGTTTTAAGGTAATAGTCTTGGATTGGAAAACCAAACACATCTAAGTACTGATCCATAGAAAGACTGGGTTTGTTTTGTTTTTTCAACATCTCATTTAATAATACTAATGATAATTCTCTATCGTCTAAGATAGTGCCATTAAAATCCCAAAATATGTATTTAATCATAATTCCTCACTTATGGTATGGATGGTTTTCCATTATCTTAAAAGCTCTATATATTTGTTCGACTAACATTAATTTAAATAACTGATGTGGGAAAGTCATTTTCGAAAAGCTGAGTTTATGTGTCGCGCATCTCATAACCTCATCTGACAATCCATATGAACCACCAATAACAAAACAAATATCTTTATTTGGCATTAAAACCAACTCATTTAAATAGGTTGAAAATTCAATTGAATCCATCATTCTACCTTTTATAGCCATTACGATAACGTTTGAATTTTTAGGCATCCTTTTTAATATAGCTTTTCCTTCTTTAACAACACCCTCTTTGGTAGGCTCATCGCTTATTTCAATAAATTCAACTGGGTAAGGTAATTGTTTAACATAGGATTCAATTTCTTTTTGGTAAGTGTTTTGTTTCATTTTCCCAACTGAAATGATGGTAATTGTCATAGTTTAATAACCTTTAATGGTCCCACTTGAGAAGCATTTATAAACTTTAAATCATCAATTTCAACACCTTGAGTCATTAAAACTTGTTGATAGGTGTGTTTAATCGCCTCTTGATTATTACACTCCTCACTTATATGTGCGTGGATAACATACTTGGTATTATCACCTTTCATTTTAGAAAAGTAATAGGCAGAATCCTCATTAGATAAATGACCCTTTTCATTTAATATTCGTTTTATTAATTGGTAAGGTCTTCTACTGGTTCTAAGTAAATATGGGTCATGATTAGATTCTAAGTAATATAAATCATGATTTTTTAAGAGACCTAACAAGTCTTCTTTAATATAGCCTGTATCAGTTATATAACAAATACTTTTTACATTATTTTGAAAAACGAACCCTAACGGTTCTTTAGCATCATGACTTAATGGAATTGGTAAAACAGTTAAGTTTTCAAAATATAACGGTTCTAATGCCTTAATAATTTTAATGTTACTTGTTAATTTTAAGTATGTATTAGTTCCTTTTGAAACGTATATTGTTGGATTAGCGTTTTTTAATAAGATTTTTAATCCATTTACATGATCCGAATGTTCATGTGTTATAAAAAGATGAGTCAAATCTTTAATGTCGACTTCATTTTCTTTTAAGGCATTCGCAATTCTTGTATAAGATATTCCAGCATCTATTAATATCTTGTAATTAGCGGTTTCTATATAGGAACAGTTGCCTTTTGAACCAGATGCAATTGAGAGAAATTTCATTTTATCACCGTAATCTATTTTATCATATAAAAAAATAGTTTTGCTAAATAATGTTTTTTTGGTAAAATAATAATCAGTTTAGCTGTTTGTCTTTTCTTTAAGAGACTTATAAAAGAATTGCAAACGGTTTATAACTATGTTATATTATTAATGCTGTAACAAAATCCAAGGAGTGAAAAACGTGAATAAAGCAAATAATTTTAAACGAGTTTTGGGGCTACTTATTGTCTTAGTAACCACACTAACTCTAGCAGCTTGCGGAAGTAAGGCTGCTAAAATTCCATACGGTTCATTAGACGATACCGCCTATATTAAGGGAGACGGTTTTGAAATAACCGAAAAAGAACTATACGATGAAATGAAAGTTTCTGGTACTAACGTTCTTATTAGAATGTTTAATGAAATTCTTTTTAAAGATCAATTAGCAACAATTAATGCTAATTTTGAAGATCACAAACAAATGGTGGCAGATTATGCAAATAAATCAATATTTGGCACAAATGTATTAGAAGATCTTCAAGAGATGGATGATGAAGTTCTCACAAAGAAAATTGACTCTTATGTTGATTCTATGTATTTAGCTGGTATTAGTATTACTGCAAATGACATTGATAGAGAAAACTTCCTAAACCATGGCGACATTGTATTAGATTATTACAAATTAGACGCTGCTAAAAAGATTTATGCGAAAGAAAAACTAGAATTAGAAGTGGTTGATGAAGAATCAACTAGTTATATTGATAAAAACAAAGATATCCAAACTTATTTTACTGCTAACGTTCAAAAACGTTACGAGTTAAGTTCTATTAACATTCGTTTTACGAATAGTTATGAAGCAAATCAAACCTTGAAACAATTTGCTTTAAAACAATATCGTTCACAATGGTTTGGAATTCAAGACCCAAGAGTTGAAATTGTAGATGGTTATGCATTAGAAGTAATGACTGATTTAGGTTTTACCAATGATGGCGCATTAAACGATGTTGATTATCAAAAATATTATGATGCTTACCAAGTAAACCCAGACCGTATCCCAACAGAACATGCTGACTCAGCACTATCGATGGATGAAGTCTTAGTTAAATTCTTAGAAATCTATAACTATGTATACCCATATAGAACTCAAATTGATGTTAATGCTTATCAAACTGTTCAATCTGTTTTAGATGACGAAACATTAGTTAATACCGACGAAGAAAACTTAGGTGTTTTCACAAGAACTTATGAAGATTTCCCTTCTAGTCAATCTACCTTAAGAACTTACATTTATGATACCTTAAGCGTGAAAGAAAATGGAACCAGATTTACTGCAGCTCCAAGAAGCTATGGTAACTACTATTACATCGTCTTCAAACTTGCAGATCACAATGAAGACCTACTTGCACAATTAGATGAAGACGACAAATTAATCGTATGGGCAGATGAAGCAAAGACAACTTTAACTGAACATGCACAAACTTATTACGATAAGCTTGTTGAATCTAAATTAACTGATTCCTATATAAATAATAAAGCAAGCACTAAATTAACTGATAGTGACATTAAAATTTATGATGAAGACCTTCATCTATACTTGTCAATGAGTTATTCAAACATTGAATTACCTAAGAAAATTGGTAATGATCTCCTTGCAACGGTTGATGGTACTGAAATTAAAGTAGATGATTTCTACAGTAAATTAGAAACTCAATTAGGGGTTAGTGTTGCCTTAGATTTGGCTTTAAGAGAAGCTTTATTAAATAGTGACTATTTTGATGAAATCACAGATGCTCAAATGAAAGAATACCGTTCTAACATTGAAACAATGATTCAACAATTTGGTCAAGACCAATTCGCATCAAGTGGCTTCCCAGCTTCAATGGGAAGAAAGAACTTCTTACGTTTAGCATTTAGAGCTAATTCTATTGATGAAGCTATTGAAAATGTTTATGTATCTGCTGAAGTTGAAAAGTTATTCTTAAGTGATTACGAAGCCCACTTTGGTACAGAAATCTATGACAAGTTCGCTACTGTCGCAAACCGTTTAATGGATCAATTCTTCTCAATTAGTTCTTCTCACCTATTAATTTATGTGGACATGGATGAAGATGATAACCATGACGTTCCAAGCGAATTCTTTGAAACCTTATCTCAAGCTAAAGTATTAGAATACGAAACACTGATTACAGAACTTATGCAGTTGATTCACGATGAAGTAAGTAAATATCCTTCATTCTCAACAGGATTTTCAACAATCGTTAAAGAATACAATGACAGTGCTAAATTTATACCTGCTGGTTCAATCCCAGGTTCTACTCCAGAACATAAATGGGCTAGATTCAAAGCTGCTGGTCTACAAATCATGTATGAATCATTGGGTGCTACAACGAACCAAACTAACTATCCTGGTCAGCAATCTTCATTAGATAAGAAATTCTTTGAACGTGAAGCAGAATTATATACAACCCTTAAAGAAGATTATTATGATGTAGACAACAAGTTCCCTTCACAAAAACTTGATTCAAAACCAGTAACTTATGATGATGTATTAGAAACCAGCTTCGGTTGGCATTTGATTCTTGCGACAGGTGGACAAGTTGCTAAGTCAGCTAAATTCACTTTCGAAGATGACAATTATGCAAAAACTGGTGATGAGAAGAAAATCTATGAAAACATCGCTATTGAAGCCAAAGATGGTACAAAAACCTACTATAACGCTTATAGTGAAACCGATCATATCTCATCAAATCAAATCCGTATTTACTTAAATGAATTTAAAACTGAGTTTGGTGTAACAAGTCTTCCTACAGCGGTTAAAGACGCAATCAACGCTTACTTTACCCCAGTTAAGACTAACTATGAAAATAACTACACTAAACTTCATATATTATCTAACTACTTAAAAGATGCGAACGTTACTTATAGTAACCCATTAAATGAAGCACGCGTAACTCAATTGCTTGTCATTAATGAAAACCAATTCTTAAGTTATGATAGAACAAATAATTTATTCATGGATGTTTATGGAGACTGGTTCACAATCTTTGATTAATAATTTGACAGCCTAGCAATAGGCTGTTTTTTTACGTCATTAAAAAAGCACACCGTTTGGTGTGCTCTTTAATTAATATTCACTATTTTATATTATGTTTGTACATCTTCGTTTTATCAATAACGCCAATTGGAGGGGTAAATGTACTTGGTTCTGTATTTTCTAATACTTCGCCTAAAACTGTAAACTTAGAGTCAATAGTATCGACATACCAGACTAATAACGCCTCAGCGGTTTGCGGTCTTTTTGCCGCTCCAAAGTTTGGTAGGCCATGATGGGCTAATAAAATATGATTTAACATCAATACTTCTTCTGTAGCTTGGTAGCCTAATTTAGTTGCCTCTATCACAACTTTTTGACTGATCATCACTAGATGACCTATTAACTGACCTTCTGCCGTATATTCACCACCCTCAAAGCCTGAAAGTTCTTCAACTTTACACAAATCATGCAAAATAATCGCGCTATATACCAAGTCTTTATTAATAAAAGGGTAAACCTCAATAAACTTAGTCGCTAAATCTAACATGGTCTTTGTGTGATAAGCTAAACCACCAATATAGGCATGATGAAACTTAACAGCTGCTGGATAAGTATAGAATCCTTTTTCATAGGTTTTGTAGAGGTTAGTGGTAACTTCTAGTAAAACTTTATTCGTAATTTGTCCTAAATGAGCTTCGATTGCTTGTTTAATTTCTGTGGTAGAAACAGGAGAAAACTCATAGTATTCAGATAATTTTTCTTTTAATTCCACTGGGTCAGTCACATAATCAAATAGCTCTTGATAATTCACTAAATGATTTTGAATTTTATCATTATGAACCACTTGTTCAAACTCAAAATGATACACTTTATCTACTTTAATATCGTAAGCTTGTTCCTTAGTAAGTTTGATGTTTAAACGTTCATTCTTACTAGATACGATATTACAGTTGAAATAATCTTCTCCAATATTTAAATTTTCAATTTTTCCTTCAATAAACATTTTTTCACTCCTCTATAAAGATATAAGCACCTGGTTTATTCGCAAGATACTCAAATCCATTGTTATATTTCTTAACCCCATTAAATATTAATTTAAACTGTTTACCTGGGGTTAATAATTCGTTCTCATAGTCATTTTTAAAGTAAATGCTAATGTGTTGGTTTAAGTTATTTAATACAAATTGTATCGTCTTATTTTGTGGGGCTTCATCAGAAATTCGAATTTGTTTTTTAATTTTAGAGTTACTATCTAATCTAAATACCCGGTACGTTTTTCGAATGTCAATAAGATCTCTTAAAGTTTGGACTAAATCTGCGTGTTTATCTTTTAAATCCCAGTTAATTTCATTAATTGAGTCTGGTGATTTATAAGAATTTTCGATTCCCTGTTTGGATCTTAAAAATTCCTCACCGGCATGAATGAAAGGAATCCCCTGACTTAAAACAACATAGGCTAATGATAAAGCCGCATAATCTTTAATTTGTTCATCATTTAAATCTTTTCTTAAAATTCGAGCCCGATCATAAAATGTATGATTATCATGACACTCAACATAATTTAACGATTGGTTTGGATTAATGAACTTATAAAAATCAACACTACTTCCCGTGAATAAGTAATATAAGTCGCTTCTGTTAACTTTAGCCCCTAGAGCATAACCGATAGTATTAGAAAATGTTCCGCCTTTAATGGTATCTCTAAATTTATCATTAAAGAAGGCAATATTAGGCATATATTTCGCATTATCCATATGACTTTTTAGCTTTTCTGGTAAATAAGATTCCATATTCCAGCCTTCACCATAAATCATCACTTCTGGATCTATCTGTTTGGCTTCTATTTCAATTTTTGTCATCGTTTCAAGGTCTAGTAACCCCATTAAATCAAATCGAAATCCGCTTATATTAAACGTTCGCATCCAATATTTAATCGATTGGATAATGAAATGATGAACCATTGTTCTTTCACTAGCAACATCATTTCCACAGCCACTCGAATCTGTTCTTATTCCGTTTTTATCAAATCTGAAAAAATAACCTGGTACTAACGACTCAAAAGGAAATGTATTCATGTTGAAGACATGGTTATAAACCACATCCATGTTTACTCTTAAGCCTTTCGAATGGGCTAAATCAATTAGTTCAATTAATTCATTAATTCTTTGGTATGGATCATTGGGATTACTGGTAAATGAACCTTCCACCACATTAAATTGGCTGGGGTTATACCCCCAATTATAAGATTCCTTAGGGTTAAGTTCATCAACACCTTCAAAATCAAAAATTGGCAACAATTGTAGGTGTGTTACCCCTAAGCTTTGAATATAATCTAAACCTTGTCCTTTGATATCTTCCGTTAAACCTTTAAACATTCCTTTATTAATTGATTTTGAAGTGTTAGAACTGGTTAAATCACGAATACTAGCCTCATAAATGATAGAGTCCACTTTTTTACCAGAGAATTCTGGTTTTGGATGTTGGAATTTTCTAAATTTGGCAGGATTAACCACATAATTATATTGACCGTTAGCGGTAGAGGCTATCCCATAAGGATCTCTAATCGTTTTAAAACGTTCATTGACTCTAACACGATAGCGATATTTACACCCATCTAGATTATCTTTAACCGTGAGTTGCCAAAGTCCAGAAGTTTCATACAAAAGGTCCATAAATTGTCTAGAACCATTCGTTCTAATTAGTTCAAGTTCAATTTCTTTTGCGACAGGGCTCCAAATTTTAAAGATAGTTTCTTCTTCCTTGTAGGTGACCCCCAAATCGAGATCATCATACTCAAACATCATGTCAAACAAATCTGTTCTAACTATCTTACCCATTCTTAAAAATGATTGGTTATCATCTTCATCTTTGAGGATATAAGCTCGATTAAGTTCAATCGTTTCATTAAACTCACATATATATTTAGTCTCTCTACCAAGAGAAACAACTTCTTTTATAATCAAAGGAATCGATTCATTTTCCGCATCCAACTGAAAAGTTTTATTTGGTTTATCAATTTGTTTTGGAACAATCACGCTGATTAAATTAAAGCCGTCAAGGTAGGAAAAAAAATCATTTTTCATTTAAGATACCTCGACAATAATTCATTAAATCTTCATAATTGTTAACCAATTCTTTTTTAAGAACTTTTGTAACAAGTTCATCTAATAACTTAGACAGCCATGCACCTTGTTTCTTTTCTGTTAATGTCAGTATATCAGACCCTTTAACTTTTAAATCCGTTACACTATTGATAGGTAAATCTTCAAATAATGTTTTAATTTGATTCTTTTGGTTCTTTTGTTTACCAAAAATAAACAATATTTTATTTGCTAGAAGTGATATTTCTAACCCGTAATTATATAGTACCAAAGCATCAACTTCTTGATTCTTTAAAACCAATTCAACAGATTTTTGATATTTGTTTCTATGTACATTTGAAAACTTCCAATCATTTGGGACATTGCCATGTAAACTAAAACATAAGACAAAGAAACTGTCGATAAAGATTCTATCTTTTAAATTTTCGTTGATAAAGTTAATCCCTTTTTCTAAGCCTGGTAAATACTTTGATAAACCAGTCGTTTCTAGCGTTTTAAGCCCCATTAATTGGTAATCACCCGATAAAATTTTCAATGTTTCATTCAATACTCTTTCATTTGGTAAATGCGTGATTAAATGTGCACTTTCTTTCATAGCATCTCTAGTATCTTTATCAATTTGAAAGCCTAATTTAGTTTGAAAATAAACCGCTCTTAATAATCTTAGGGCATCTTCATTGAAGCGTTCAACTGGATTACCAATCGCTCTAATAATATGATTTTGGAGATCTTCTTGGCCACCAACATAATCAATAATTTCATAGTTTTCATCCATTAATAAACCATTGATGGTAAAGTCTCTTCTTTTGACATCTTCTTCTTTTGAATCTGTTAGAGTTACCTCAGTTGGTTTTCTAAAATCTTCATAGGTTCCGTCTACTCGGTAAGTAGTTACTTCTATATTTACTTTTTCATGAAGCACCGTTATTGTGCCATATTTTAATCCAGTTGGCTCACTTTTAAATAGTTTAAGAACTTCAAAAGGTTTAGCTGAAGTTGTTATATCGATGTCACGTATTTCTAATCCTAAAAGGTGATCACGTACACAACCACCGACATAATAGGCTTCATGACCATTTGATTTTAATTTTTCTATTACAAAGCGTCCATTTCTAATTGTTTCCATTAATATCACCTTTTAATATTATACCATAATATACGCTATGAAATATGATTTTTAAGATGTTGTTTTCTCTAAAAATTAAAAAAATAAAAGACCCCATTTATTTATTCAGGGTCTTTGTGTGTTACAATAATTTTGGTGAGACCATGAAATATATACTTGATAAGATTGAAAATGAAATCATTATTGATAAATCTCGTTTTATTACAAATTTAATCCCTATCACAAGTTTAGATGAAGCTAATGAAACATTATCTCAAATTAGAAAAGCACATTATAATGCCACTCATAATTGTTATGCTTATATATTGGAAAATCAAATGATTCAAAAGATGAGCGATGATGGAGAGCCTTCTAGAACTGCAGGAATGCCGATTTTAGAAGCTTTAAAAGCTAATGAATTAGATAATGTTCTATGTGTTGTAACAAGATACTTTGGAGGCGTTAAACTAGGTAAAGGTGGACTTATTAGAGCTTATAAAAATAGCACCCTTGAAGCCATTAAAAAAGCTTCGGTATATACCAAAGCTTTAAAAGTTGTTTATCAAATTCAAACTGATTATTCCTTATATGAACCACTTCAATATTATCTAAAAGATAAATCTCAAATTCTATCTACCAATTATGGTGAACATGTTTTAATAGAATTATATTTTACTGATTTAACGCTAGAGGCATTAATTAATCAGTTCAATGATAAATTAATTATCAATAAAGTGGGAGAAATAATTGTTAAAGAACCCCTTGAAACATTAGAAATATCTCTTTAAAGATAGCGCCTATAACATGACCACCTAGTAATGATAAGATAGTGTAAGCACTTCTTATTTGCCAAATCTGATTTTGTTTAAAAAACTTATCAAGTTGTGACGCTCTCAAGGTTTGAAAAGTCCACATAAACCCAATCAATAGACCCCCAAAATAAAAGTAGGAAGCCATTATTTAGTTCCAAAAAGTCTGTCCCCTGCGTCACCTAAACCAGGGACAATATAACTGTTCTTATCAAGTTTTTCATCTAAAGCAGCTAAATAGATATCAACATCTGGGTGTGCTTGTTGGAGCTTATGTACCCCCTCAGGACATCCTACAATTCCTACAAACCGAATATCAGTAACACCGCGTTTCTTAAGCATTGTAATAGATGCGTCTGCCGAACCACCTGTTGCTAACATGGGATCAACGAGTAAAACCGTTGATTCTTTTATATCTTTAGGAAATTTTGCAAAATACTCATGTGGTTGAAATGTTTCTTCATCACGATATACCCCTATATGGCCAATCTTAGCCTGAGGAATAATACTATGAATTCCATTAACCATGCCTAACCCAGCTCTTAGTATTGGGACAATAACTACTGGTTTTTCAAGCATACGGCAGGTTGTTTTAGCCATTGGGGTTTCAACCTCAACTTCAACTGTCTTAAAATCTCTTGAAATTTCATAAGTTATTAACATACCAATTTCACTGACTGTTTCTCGGAAATCTTTTGACCCCGTGTTTTTATCTCGGATAAGTGCTAACTTATGATCAATCAACGGGTGTTTTAAAATCGTTACTTTACTCATCACTTTACCTCATAATTATTTAATTTGTTTATTCTATTTTGATGTCTTATTTCAAAATCTGTATTTTTAAATAGATTAATATAACGAATCGCATCATCCAGTTTCGTAGTTCTTCCGCCTAAAGCAATAATATTAGCATTATTATGTTGACGTGCTAAAACGGCTGTATTTTCATCATAAACAAGCGCCGCTCTTGCCCCAGACACTTTATTTGCAGCAATAGATATACCTATCCCTGTTCCACAAATAGCAATACCAAATTCATAGTCACCTGACTGAATCGCTTTACCTATTTTAAATCCATAATCTGGGTAATCAACAGATTCTAAACTATGTGTTCCTAAGTCTTCATAGGCAACATTATTTTTATCAAAATAAGCTTTCAAACCTTCTTTTAATTCATAACCTGCATGATCGGATGTTATTACTATCATAGTCTCACTTCCTTCTATAAAGTATACCATAATTTAAGTCACTATAATGTAAAAAAAAGATAGAAAATCCTTAATTAGGATTTTTTATCATATTTTTTTCTTTCATTAGTTTGTAAAATACGTTTTCTCAAACGAATAGATTTTGGGGTTATTTCAATGAGTTCATCTTCATTAATAAACGCCATACAAGCTTCTAATCCCATTTCTCGTGGTCTTCTTAAAACAACAGTAGAATCTTTAGAACTACTTCTCATATTAGTAAGTTGTTTACCTTGAACTATATTAACAGCTAAATCCACTTCTTTTGAGGCTTCACCGACAATCATACCTTCATAAACTTGAGTTCTTGGCTCTACGAATAGTACCCCTCTACTTTCAAGTTTACCAATTGCATAAGCTGTTGTTAAACCCTCACTAATAGATACTAAAGCACCGGTTGTTCTTTCAACAGGAGCCGTATCTGTAACAGGTCTATAATCTAAAAATGTATGAGACAAGACACCGTAACCTTGAGTTTGGGTTAAAAATTGAGTCAATAAACCAATAATTCCTCTTGAAGGCATATGATAGATAAGTCTTGCTTGGTTCAGATGTGGATTCATTTCAATTAAAATTCCTTTTCTTGAACCAAATAGTTCAATAACGTTTCCCACAACCTCATTTGGACAATCTACAGTGACGTATTCATAAGGTTCTAAAAGTTGATCTTTAACTGTTTTAAAGATAACTTCTGGTCTAGAGATAGTAAATTCAAAACCTTCTCTTCGCATTGTTTCAACTAAGATAGATAAATGAAGTTCACCTCTACCAGATACAATCCACGATTCACTTTCAGTTGATCTACTAACCAACAATGAGACATCTTTTTGAGTTTCCTTATAAAGTCTTTCTTCAATTTTTGAAGCGGTAACCAACTTACCTTCTTGTCCAACTAATGGTGAAGAATTGGTCGAAAATGTCATTTGAACAGTTGGTTTCTCAATATGTAGTTTTTCAAGTGGTTCTTCAAATCCAACTTCACAAATTGTTTCACCAATGTTGATATCACTTAATCCTGCGATTGCGACAATATCTCCCGCATAAGCTTCTTTAACTTCTATTCTATCTAAACCCATGAAACCAAATAATTTTTGAATTCTAAATTGTTCGATTTTTCCATCTAATCGAATTACTGAGACTGTTTGGTTTTGAGAAACTTTTCCTCTTGCAATCTTGCCAATTCCAATTCTGCCTACGTATTCATTGTAATCAAACAAAGCTGGTTGAAACTGAAATTTTCCATTTGGATCACCATCAGGACGTTTGACATGCTTAATAATGGTATCCAATAAAGGTACCATGTTAGTAGTTTTAGATAAATCTGCGGTATAAGATGCTTTACCTTGAATGCCTGAAGCATACAAAATTGGAAAATCTAACTGATCTTCGGTTGCCCCTAAGTCCATAAATAGTTCATAAACTTCATCAAGTACTTCTTTTGGTCTTGAGAATGTTCTATCAATCTTATTAATGACTACAATCGGTTTTAAACCTTCTTGCAGTGCTTTGTTTAAAACAAATTTAGTTTGAGGCATTACACCTTCAAACGCATCAACGACTAAACACACCGCATCTACCATTTTCATAATTCTTTCAACTTCGCCACCAAAGTCAGCGTGACCTGGAGTATCTAAGATATTAATCTTAACGTTTTTATATTCAATGGCTGTATTTTTAGCAAGAATCGTTATACCACGTTCTCTTTCTAAATCACCCGAATCCATTGCTCTTTCAACAATCACTTCATGGGCATCTTTTTTTTCTGATTCTTTTAATAATTCGTCAACCAAAGTGGTTTTGCCGTGGTCAACGTGTGCGACTATCGCAACATTTCTAATTTCCATATATTCACTTCCTAAAAACCGTTCTATTATAACACATAATTATTAATGTTAATATTTTTTTATCTTAAATCAAGAAAAAAACACACAGAGGTGTGTTTATATCTCTTCAATGTCCTTTTCTAAGACAGCTTCTATATCTTCTTTTGATATCGAGCCTATCCTAAGATACTCTATTTTATCATTTGTTAAATCTATGGTTGTCGAAGATACATTTAAATAGTAAGCGTTATATTCCTCGTAAATATAATCTACCTCATCTCCAAATACCTTAATAATCTCTTTTAAATCCATCATCGGTGCTGAACCACTCTTATTAACTGATGTTGTTAGAAGCGGTCCATTCTTCTTAATTAACCATAATGCAGAATCATGATTTGGAATTCTGATCCCTATCGTTTTATCACCAGTTTTTTCAAAATGTGCCTTGGTCGAATTCAAAATCAACGTTAATGCACCTGGCCAGAAAGCATAAGCTAGTTTACGTGCTCTTTCATCGATAACTGCAATATCATTAACTGATACTAGGTTATCGCATAATACTGCCAAGTGTTTCGTTGCGGACCTTTCTTTTAATGTATAAATACGCTCTATTGCAGCATTATCATATAAACGGCACGCCAAACCCCAAACTGTATCTGTTGGAAAAATCACAACTGATCCATCCGTTAAAAAGCCTTCTTCGTATCCATATTCAAACATTATAATTCACCTACCTCAATAAATGTAAATCTATCTCTTTTACTTAAATCTTGAAATTGTGAAACTTTAGCATTTGGATAATACTTTAATGCTAGTTCTGCTAATTCCCTCTTTGTGTTATAAGCATGTTCAAAAGCTATCAAACCATTAGGATTAATAAAGTTTTTACTTTCCCTAATAATTCTTTCGTAAAAATCCAATCCTTTATTTCCACCATACAAAGCAACCTCTGGTTCGTGAATTACAGTTGGCCCAATGGCTTCACCATTTGGTATATACGGTGGATTAGAAACAATGATATCAAATCTCATATTTTTAACAGGTTCAAATAGGTCACCAACCATAAACTTAACATTGGTTTCTAGTTTTTCATTATTTTTTTGTGCAACCTCTAATGCTTTTTCACTAATATCTGTTGCAACAATGGATGAATTAGATGTTTCTTTAGCCAAAGTTACTGCAATACACCCTGACCCTGTACCAATATCTAAAATGTCAAGTTTTTTATCTAAAAACTTTGTGTCAATATAAATAATTAACCGTTCAACCAGTTCCTCAGTTTCCCATCTTGGAATCAGTACATCTTTATTAACATAAAACTCATGCCCGTAAAAAGCTTGTCTACCTGTTATGTATTGAAGCGGTCGTTTTTCATTAATATATGACCCTAATCCTTGATTAAATTGTTCGATTAAATCAACATCGACTTCATGATTTAACCTTAAATACAATTCTTGAACGCTAATATCTGCATAGTGCATAATCAAAAATTTTGCGACATCTTTTTCTAAATCTGCTTTATCTATATTTCTTTCTGCTTGTTTTAATAAAGCTTTATATGTCATAAGCTTCTCCAGCCTCTAGTTTTCGCTTTTGAACTTCATTTTGTAGAGGTTCTAAAATTAATTCCAGTTTACCCTCCATTATTGCATCTAATCTTTGAACCGTTAGATTTATTCTGTGGTCAGATACTCTGTTTTGAGGATAATTATACGTTCTTATCTTTTCACTTCTTGAACCTTTTCCTACCATTGACAATCTAGCTTCGCCTTCTTTTTCAGCTTGTTCTTGAAGATATTGGTCATATATTCTTGTTACAAGTAAACGATAGGCTTTATCTTTGTTTTCGTGTTGACTCTTACCCTCTTGACTGGCAACAGCTATTCCAGTCGGAATATGCGTCAATCTTACTGCAGAATAAGTGGTATTAACCGATTGTCCCCCTGGACCACTTGAGTTAAATGTATCAAAACGAATATCATTCCATGAAATATTGATTTCAACTTCTTCAGCTTCAGGCATCACAATTACAGTGGCAGTTGACGTATGAATTCTACCTTGAGATTCTGTTTCAGGAACTCTTTGTACTCGGTGAACACCTGCTTCATACTTTAACATTGAATAAACATGATCTCCACTTATGAGGAATTCAATCGAGGTAAAGCCGCCCATCGCACCTTCGGTCGCACTTAAAACTTCAATCTTCCAACCTTGAGTTTCAGCAAATTTAGAATACATCCTAAATAAATCACCGGCAAAAATATTTCCTTCATCTCCACCAGCTGCACCTTTAATCTCCACAATAACGTTCTTTTCATCATTAGGATCTTTAGGTAACAATAAAATTTTTAATTCTTCCTCTAACTTTTCCATATCTTCTTGAAGAGATTCACTTTCCATCTCAGCCATCGATGAAATTTCTTCGTCTTCATCATGTAATAATACTTTCAAATCTTTTAGTTGGCTTTCTTTATCTATATAATCTCTATATTTAATGACGACTTTTTCAAGTCCCTTTTGTTCTTTCATTAATTTTGTCATTTCCTTTACATTAGAAACAACTTTGGGATCCATCAATGAATTATTAATTTCTTTATATCTTTTTTCCATTAATTCTAATCTATCAAACATAATATCTCTCCTAGGACTAAGTTATTTTATCACAATTATGTTATTATTTCTACATGTTCTCACTAGAGAGATTTTTAAGCATATAATTTGAGGAAAATTCTAAATAGTGTTATAATATAGATAGTCAGAAAGAGGAGGAAACATATTATGACAGTAACAAAACAATTAAATCAACAAGTTGCAAACCTGAGTGTGTTATACGTTAAATTACACAACTTTCATTGGTTTGTTAAGGGGCAAAATTTCTATCAATTACATGAAAAATTTGAAGAATTATATGATGAAGTAACAGAAATTTATGATGCAGTGGCAGAAAGAATTCTTATGATTGGGGAAAAACCAGTTGCGACTCTTAAAGAGGCTTTAGAATTAGCTACAATTAAAGAAGCTACAGGAAAAGAAACGACTAAAGAAATGATTGAATCTTTAATCCATGATTACAAATTATTAAATGATGAATTTGGTCACGCAATTCCAGCTGCAGAATCTACTGATGATGATGTAACAGTTGATTTATTAACTTCAACTCGTGCAACATTCCAAAAACATATTTGGATGTTAACTGAGTTAATTAAATAATTTAATATTTTAAAAGGTAGGCTTTCGGCCTACCTTTTTTTATTCTTCTCTATCTGTAATTGCATAAAATTTTGATTGATCCTTATTAAACTTCAATCTAAAATCTCCTAGTGAACCTTGCCTATTTTTCGCAATTTTCACCTCAATTATATCTTCTCCAATTAAAGTGTTTGTTTCATCTCTTGGTGCATACAAAAATAATACAATGTCGGCATCTTGTTCAATTGAGCCTGACTCTCTTAAATCAGCAAGTACTGGTGTTTTATCTTCGCGCTTTTCCAAATCTCTTGATAACTGTGATAATGCGAGTACGGGGATTTTAAGTTCTCGTGCCATTTGTTTTAATGATCTAGAGATTTCTGCAACGCCTTCTTGACGATTACCACGGCTAGATGATTCGTTAATTAACTGTAAATAGTCAATAATAACAAAATCTAATCTTCCTTCTTGTCGTAATTTACGACACTTAGCACGAATATCTTTTACTTTTACATCTGATGAATCATCAAAAAATATTCTAAGTTGATTTAACGAATTTGTTGCTGCATTAATGTCATCCCATTCATTTGAAGTCAAGTTACCTGTTTTTATTCTTCGATTGGAAACTAAGCTTTCGCATGACAACATTCTACTAACCAACTGTTCATTAGACATCTCTAATGAAAAGATTGCTACCCCAGCTTTACCTTGTTTGTTAAATTTAGCAACTTGTAATGCTAAATTCATAGCTAGTGCGCTCTTCCCAACTGATGGTCTCGCTGCTAAGATAATAAATTCTTCTGGTTGGAAACCAGCTGTTGCATAATTAAGTTTTGCAAATCCAGTATCAATACCAGTAACTGTACTGTCAGAACGTTTTATTTCTGCTTTATTTCTAACTTCTTTTAAAACTTCACTCAAAGTTAAAAATTCGCCTGCTCGTCTTTTTCTAATCAAAGTAAAAATAGCTTCTTCAGCATCATCGACATAATCAGATGCAGTGATTGCAGGATCAAATCCTTTAGAGTATATTTCACTACTGACTTGAATCATTGACCGTTTTAAAGATTCATCTTTAACCAGTTCGATATATGAATCTAAGTTAGTTATCGTTGGTAGGTAGTCAGTTACTTCAACTAAATAATCAACACCCACTTGACTCATCACTTTTAAACTAGCTAATTCCGTGGATACAGTCGTATAATCTATTTTAGAGTCACTTTCTAATAGGTTTAGAAGTGCTCGATAGATGTTTTTGTTTTTTGTTTCATAAAAATCCTCAACCGTTAACTTATCTGCAACACTTGCTAAACAAGTAGGGTCGACAAATATAGCCCCTAAAACTGATTTTTCAGCATCAATATTGTGGGGCATGACTCTAGTTTCAGCCATAGAACCCTCCTATTTTTCTAATACATTAATTTCAAATTGAGCTTTAATATCTTTTGATAACGTAACCGTTGCGGTGTAAATACCAATTGAATTAATTTCACTGGTTAATTCAACTTTTTTCTTATCAAATTCGATTCCGTTTTGTTCAGCAAATGCTTCAGCAATTTGCTTCGTTGTTACGCTGCCAAATAATTTCCCATCATGTCCAATATTAATGAAAATTGTCACACTCTTAGATTCAATTTCATCTTTAAGTTTTTTCATTAATTGGATATGTTGTTTTTCTTGTTCAATTTTAGCTGCTTTCTCATCTTCTAGCTTCTTAATGGCTTCTGGAGTCGCTAATATCGCCTTATTGTTGGATAGTAGATATTGACCATAACCATTTGGTACCGAAATAATATCGTCTTTGTTGCCCTTTGATTTAACATCTTCTAATAAAATAATTTTCATAGGTTCACCACCTTCATCTGATTCTCTGATTAAAATACTTTTTAGTTGATCATAAACTTCATCAACTGTTTTGTTTTCTAATTGCGTTGCGGCACTATTTAAATGTCCGCCACCATTCATTTCTTCCATTATAATTTGAACATTCACATCATCATAACTTCTTGCGCTAACACCAATTATGTTCTCTGCAACCCTAGCCATAGTAAAGCCGGCTTTAATTCCATCAATATCTAGGATTCTTTCGCTTACTTGAGCTAATAAGACTCTATCGTGAATATCGCCTGAATCATCTTTGACGATACCAAACCCAACAATTGGTGATTCGACTTTATTTAATAAATTGTTAATTAATAGTGTTCTTTCTTTATCTAGTCTCAACCATTCTTTTACTTTAACTGAAGATGCTTGTTGTTCTTTTAAATAAGCCGCAGCTCCAAATGTTCTAGTTCCTGTTCGATAAGTAAATTCATTGGTATCAACTAATATCCCCCCATACATAATTGATGCTTCAATCGGCTCTAGTTCTACTTCATGTGGATAGAACTCCATCATCTCAGCAATTAATTCAACACTACTTGAGGCATAAGGTTCAATATAAACAAAGTCTCCTTCAAATGTAGTTTCACCATGTCTATGATGATCAATAATTGCAATCTTCTTAGCCACTTCTAATACAGTCGGTGAAGATATAATCGCTGGTGATTGTGTGTCAACAACAACTAATAATGTTTCGTCACTAATTAATTTTAGAGCTTCCTTGGTATCAATAAGGTTTTTAAATATTTCTTTTGACTCTTTTTTCAAGTCAATGTAAACTTTTTTGACAGTATCATCAATTTGATCATCATCACAAATAATTTTACATGGTATCTTTGATGCTTCTGCCATTCTATAAACCCCAATCATTGCGCCAAAAGCATCAATATCAGATTGCTTATGAGCGATTGTCAAAACATTTTTTGAAGCTTCAATCAAATCTTTAAATGCTTGGGTTTGAACTCTAACTTGAACACGACTACTTTTTTCCGAAGCATTGGTTTTACCACCGAAGTAAGCAATCTTTTCACCTTGAATATTAACAACCGCCTGGTCACCACCACGTTTTTCAGCTAATTCAATTGCGTTTTGAGCTAATATTCCTAATTCCTCGTAACTTACTTCCCAACTCGCAATCCCAATTGATGCAGTAACTCGAATCCGGTGTTTATCTGAAACCTCTCTAATTTTATTTAATATATCAAATTTGTCTTGAATAATATTTTGAAGTTCTTCATAATAAAAACCAATAACCATACGATCTTCTGTATAAAGTTTTAAATACCCTTGATGGCTACTAACCCAATCACTAATTAAACCTAAATACTCACCTCGTATATTACTCTTTTCATATACATCAAAACTTTGTAGCGCTTCTTCAACATTATCTAAATATAATAAACCTAATGAAGTAGATCTATTAATATATTTTTCTTTAATATTTTCTCTTTCAGTTACGTCAAATAGATATAATACTTGATTTTGTTTGTTGTTAATCGCGTCAAACTTATTAGCTCCAATTTGAAGTGTCATGTTTGTATCATTACCACTAATTAAATCAACAAAATTTGGATGAAGTTCTAATAATGGTTTGTTCTCAATTTTTTGATTTTCAAAGATTTTAGAACTAAAAGGATTATGCCATTTAACGGTATAATCATCACTTTCATATAATATAATCCCGATAGGCAGCTCGTTAAAAGATTCATCACCAATTTTATTAACATGGTAAGAAAGACTGCTCCAAGCGGTCAATCTATTTTCTAATGATTTAATTTTAATTGCTCTTTGATGGTTAATCGCTAAGAATAGAATCATTACAGTTACTACACCTGAAACAACTAATACAATATAATAAATTGCATCTGCGCCAGATGAGAAATAGTTATTAATTACCCCGTATATGACTACTATTACAAGTACAATTAACGAAATAGCTAGTGTAAAAAACCTTTTCATTGTCCACCTACTTTCTTAAATTATAACATGTTTATAACTATTATTATAGTGAAAAAAAAGACTTAATAATAAGTCTTTATTCTTTAACGTATGGTAGAAGCGCCATATGTCTTGCGCGCTTAATAGCTATCGCAAGCGGACGTTGCCATTTACTTGATGTACCAGTTACTCTTCTTGGTAAGATTTTACCTCTATCTGAAATAAATCTTCTTAACAAATCCACATCTTTGAAATCAATGTGAGTAACTTTATTTTGAGTAAAATAACATACTTTTTTGCGTCTATTAAATCTTCTTTGTTGCATAATTAGTCCTTTCTTTAAAATGGTAGATCATCTTCAGAGGCAATATCTATTGCACTGTCTAAAAATGGATCATCATCAGCCGGAACTTCATAACTTGGATTAGTGTTACTTGATTTGGATTCTAGGAATTGTACTGAGTCGCATACAACTTCTGTAATATATCTGTTTTCTCCTGTTTGAGTTTGATATGTTCTAGTTTGTAAACGACCATCAACACCAATTAAGCCGCCTTTGCTAATAAACTTAGCAAGGTTTTCTGCTTGGGCTCTCCAAACAACACAGTTGATAAAGTCAGCTTCTCTTTCCCCTTGGCTATTCACGAATGTTCTATTAACTGCAATCGAAAAATTGACAAAAGGGACATTACTTTGTGTGTATTTAAGTTCTGGGTCTTTGGTTATACGACCTACTAATACTACTCTGTTCATAATTTCTCCTTACTCGCCTTCTTTAATAACTATAAAGCGAATAACATCTTCTGTAATTCTTACGACACGGTTAAATTCTTTAACTGCTTCAGGGCTAGCACTGACTAATTGCCAAACATAGTAGCCTTTTTTGAAGTGGTCAATCTCGTATGCAAGATCTTTCAACCCAATCTCTTTGTGTTCCTTAACTTGTGCTTGTAAATCAGTAAATACTTTTGTTAGATTTTCAATCACTTGTTTGGTTTCTTCATTTTCAAGATCTGGTTTGATGATATACATAATTTCGTAATTCTTCATCTTGTTTCCTCCTTTTGGTCTATTGGTCATAATCTAGGTTATGACAAGGATGGTTATAAAACCACGCTTGATTATTATATCATAAAGATATAAATTATACAATTAAAATATTGTTAAATAAAACTGATTAAATAAGTTTGTCTAAGAGACTATATACAGCTTCACATGTTTTTTCGATAATAACAGATCTTTCTAGGTTTCCAAATTGAAAATGATAGCTATTGTGCTTACCGCCCTTATAAATGCAAACCCAAACTTCTCCTACTTGACTGCGCTCTTCAGCGGTCGGCCCAGCACTACCTGTAATTCCAACCCCAATACTGGCATAACCCTTCAAAGCGACATTTTCCGCCATAATCATACTAACCGCATTACTAACAACACCGTGTAACTTAATTATGTGCGGCGTCACTTCTAAAAGTTCTTCTTTCATCTGATTTGAGTACGTTACAAGACCTAATTCAACAACTTCAGAAGCACCAGGATGTTGAATCAATTCACTAATTACTCTACCACCTGTCATTGATTCTGCAAAGGCAATCTTATATTGTTTTTGGATTAATTTATCTAATACGATTTTACTTTTCATTGTCTTTCTTTTAAAGGCATCGCATTTTGAAAACCTTCATAAATATCATAACTTAATCTAAATACGACCCCAGATGTAAGTCTCAATATAACAGAACAAGTATCAGTCATATGAATATCTTGATCAAAGAAATTTTTAAAATAATTTTCATATTTTCTATTGTTAACAGTTTTATGGTGAGGAATGTTTTTATCTGGTAAGTAGAAATATTCGATTTCATCTAAAGTAACCATAAATCTTGAAGCATCTGATTTTTGAGCATCAATCACTCTTAGATATACATCCTGTCTTCCATTAGACAGATAACTAGGCATCTTATATTTAGTATCTTTAAAGTAATCATCAACAAACAAAAATTGATACCCATCTATTAATACATAGATTTTACCAGCTTTTAGTGATTTCATATGGGGATTTTTATGTTGTCCAATATAATATAAATCGAAATTATCCAAACCATCAAACTTAGTTTGATAAAACCTATCTACTGCGATTAAATATTTATTGATTCTTCTTCGTTTCGGAAAAATTAATAAATATAAAAATATCACAAACCCAACCCCTGAAATAATAAAAGCAGTCATTTCTGAGATTGGTTCTTTACCACCTAAGATACCCACAATCGCCATAACAACGACTATTAATACTAGCATTATGTAAACAAGTGTTCTTCCGAACGAAGGGATTAACATGAGTTTAGATGCTAAATTCTTTTCTTGTTTTTCCGATAAAACTTGTCCAGTTTCAATTTTTAATAATAATCCTTTAAATAACATAAAGCACCTCGATTGTTTCTATTTTATCATAAACTGGTTTGTTTTTGAATGTTCATTTTAGTAAATAAACGGACCGTATTATCGGTTGTTATTCGGTCCATTTCAGCGATAGTTAACCCTCTTATCTCTGCTAGTTTACTTAATGTATAAGCCGTATAAGCGGGTTCATTGGTTTTACCTCTATATGGTACTGGTGCTAAATATGGCGCATCCGTTTCCACTAATAACCTATCAAGTGGTGTTTTTTTCGCAATTTCTATCACTTCTTTAGCATTTTTAAATGTTACGATACCACCTACTCCAATATAGAAACCCAAATCTATAAACTTATCCAGGAGTTCCACATTTTCACTATAACAATGCATTACGCCTCTTAAGCTTGGATAATTTTCGACAATATCATATATCTCATTTGCTGAGTTTCTAGAGTGAATAATTACCGGTAAATCAACTGATAAAGCCAATTCTATTTGTTTGATAAAGACCTCTTTTTGAAGAACAAAATTATCTTTTACCCAATATAAATCAATCCCAATTTCACCTATTGCGACAACTTTATTATGTTTGGCTTGTTGTTCAAGTTGTTCAATATCTAATTGTTCATCATTCACATCACTAGGATGTAATCCAATCGCAGCATAAATACATGGATATTTCTCACTTAATAAGATACCCTGTTGGTTGGCTTTTTTATTCATTCCAACAGCAATCATATGAAGCACATTATTTTTATTGGCTCTACTGACAATATTATCAATATCACTAAGAAGTGGTACTGTATTAATATGTGTATGTGTATCGATCATTTTATCACCAGTTCTATTTTACCATATTAGAGCGAAAAAAAGGGGCTGTAACGAAATAAAATAGTTATGGTTCGACAAAAAGAAAAACCACTCTGGTAGAACAGGGTGGTTTTTTGATATAATTGTAGTATGTCAAGTACACAATTAAATCAAGTATATTTTAACGCAAAAC
>JAQUCY010000022.1 GCA_028685975.1 Acholeplasmataceae bacterium
TTATAAACTATGAAAAATATTGAATTAAACCGGTCTAAATTGTCGTAATTTTAAAGTAATTAAGATATCATACACAAAAGTCATTGCAATTTAGAAAATAAAGTGGTAATAATGAAATAAAGTAAATCGTTTATTCATTTTAAATTTAGTGATTTACAGAAAAGGAGATTAATATGAATAACGGAGAATACAAGATTCAAAAACCTCAAGATATCCTTTCGATAGGGGTAATGATTGCTGTTTTGGTTTATACAGTATTTGTTTTATTAGATGTGCTGTTATATTATTTTGGTGATACTGCGATTAAACAAACCTTTATGATGGGTGGTTTATTGTCAACAATTTTGTTAAGTTTTGTAGTAATATTTACCGCATCAAAAGGAAAGACTTTGTTAGGAACAACATTCTTTTTATTGACTTTAATAATTGAAAGAGGTCTTTCTTTCATCAGAACTTTAATTGATGGCACGATTTCTTTATCGACATTTGCAGGATTTTATCATTTCGTGGTTTTTGTAATCTTTGTCTATTCAGTCATTGTTATTGTAACCATACTACGAAGAGAAATACCTAAATTTAATTTTCTTCATTTAAGAAACTTTCTATTACCGTTAATAGCGATTGGTTATTATTTGTTGTTCGTAAGTTTTAGTGGTACTTTAGCGTTTGTTTTACCGATTGTTTTGTTAGTATGGTTTGAAGAAGAAAGATTTATACCATGGTTTGTAACAGCTAGATTTTTATTCAGCGTAACCAATATTTTGGATTACTTTATTATTAAAAATACCATTCCTGGGTACACACAAAGTTTTGCTACCTGGTTACAGACGATTCTTGCGTTAGGGATTCTAGTTTTAGCGATTATTTCTATATTCAATCCAAACCTTCTTATAATATCTAGAAGTAATAAAATAGAACAAGTAAATACATCTGACGAAGATTAGAAAAAGAGATTTCTTAAGCTCCGTGATTATTGTAGGGGCTTTTTTTATGAATAATTATAGAATACTTTACTAGAAATAAAGTTAACGTCATAATTTTTACATGTTATAATAAATATATGAGGTGAAGATTATGAAAATAGATCCAATTTATAAAAAGTTAACAGAAGCCTTTGGTATTTCGAGTAGAGAAGAAGAAATCAAAGCAATTGTTTTAAGAGAAATTGAAAAATATCCAAACTATGAAATTGTTAAGGATAATTTAGGAAGCATTTTTGCGTATAAGAAATCAAAAAATCCTAATGCGAAAACAATAATGATTGCTGGACATATGGATGAAGTCGGATTAATGATTTCTGATATTCGTCCTAATGGTGCGATAAAAGTAATTCCAATTGGGGGATTAATGCCAGAAGTATTTATTTCTCAATTACTATATGTACATACGTCTTCTAAAGATATTCCCGGAATTATCGGCTCAGTACCACCACATTTATCAAAAGATCAAAAAGTTAGTTTTGATGATATGGTTTTGGATGTTGGGTTAAAAAATAAAGAAGAAGTTTTAAAAGCAGGTATAGAAATTGGTCAAATGGTGTTACCAAAAACGAAGTTCATTTATTCACTTAATGAAGAACGTGTCATGGCAAAAGCTGTCGACAACAGATGGGGTGTTGGGATGGCATTAGAACTTATTAGAGACTGTCATGATAAGGATTATGAGTTTAATTTAGCGATTGGTGCAACCGTTCAAGAAGAAGTTGGCTTAAGAGGAGCTGGCACCATAACTTATAAGATTAGCCCAGACATGTTTATTGCCTTAGATGCAAGCCCACTTAATGACTTATTAGATCCAAATGCTTCTGGTAAAATGGATGAAGGCTTTTTAGTCAGATTATATGATCCAAGTAATATTATGAGACCATCGCTTTTTAATTATTTTAAAGCGGTTGCGAAAAATAATGAAATAAATCATCAAATTTATTTTTCTAAAGGTGGAACAGATGCGGCAAAAGCCCAATACAATAAAGATGGTGTTGTTTCTACAACGATTGGGTTACCTGCAAGATACATTCATTCAACTGTGAGTATGTTTAGCATTCATGATCACATGAGTGCTCATAAAATGATTAGAGCATTACTTAATGATTTAACAAATGAAAAGATTACCTATTTAAAAGAAAACTAAAGGAGAATAACGATGAAGATGACTACACTCTCAAATGGCATAAAAATGCCCATGCTTGGTATTGGAACATTTTTAGTGAGTGAACAAGATGGTTATGAAACAGTTAAAGAAGCTTTAAAAGTAGGATACAGACACATTGATACGGCTCAAGCCTATCGTAATGAAACAGAAATAGGTAGAGCGATCAAAGATTCAGGTATACCTAGAGAGGAAATCTTTGTAACTACGAAACTAAGCGCACGTAAACTAGGCTATAAAGAAACAAGTGAAGCGTTAGATGAATCTTTATTCAAATTAGGATTAGATTATGTTGATTTGTATTTAATTCACTGGCCAAGTTCTAACACCGCTTTGAATCAAGAAACTTGGAAGGGAATGGAAGTTTGTTATAACACTGGAAGAACTCACGCGATTGGTGTTTCAAATTTCCAAATTCATCATCTATTAGATCTCTTTAAAGTAGCCAGTGTGATGCCGATGGTTAACCAAGTTGAAATGCATCCAGGCTTACAACAAGAACCTTTAAAAGTATTTCTTGATAAAAACAACATTAAAATGATCTCTTATGGACCCTTTATGAAAGGTGAAGTCTTTAATAGAGAGGGAAAATTCTATGAGTCTCTCGATAAAATTGGAGATAATCATAAAGCATCAGTGGCTCAAGTTATTATCGCTTGGGGGCTTCAAAGAGGCATCATGATGATTCCAAAAAGTGTAACGCCATCTAGAATATTAGAAAACTTTAAAGCATTAGATTTGGTTTTAACCAATCAAGAAATGGAAATGATTTCCCTATTAAATCAAGGAACTAGAGTTTATACAGATCCTGATAATGTTCCATATGTTAAAAAGTAATTTTTATTTAATATTCACAATAAGTGTCTAGGGATTTAGACACTTTTTGTTTATAATATAAGTAAGGTATTCCTCTTTTGAGGTAAGGTATGGTTAATCTATTTATTTATCTAGATAAGTAGGTTATAGTGAAGGTGGTGTAGAGATGGCAAAACTTTTGTTGGATAAAGTTAAAGATGAAGCACTAATCTTAAAACTTAAAACTTCTTACAACTTAATCACAAAAGACATCAATAATACACAAACGGTTGTTTCTTTAGATGATTTAGATGAAAATGTGGTTACTGATATTATTAACCTTGCATCTGGTAATAAAGAAATGACGTTATTTGAAACATCTGAGGGATGGGTCAATCTAAATATTTATGAAATAAACTATCTTGAATCTTATTTGAATGAAGTTTATATTCATGATATCAATCAAAACACCTATACCGTTAAGACGCCGTTGTATCAACTAGAAGAACGCTTGAATAAAAATGTTTTTGTAAGAATCAGTATCTCATTTGTTTGTAACATCAAATATATTAGATACATTAAAACACTTTTAAATCAAAAGTTAGAACTCACAATGATGAGCGGCGATAAACTAATAGTCACAAGAAGTTATTTGAAAAACTTCAAACATACCTTAATGCTATAAAGGAGGCATATTATGAGAGAATTTGGAATTATCTTATTAGTATTATTAACCATCACGTTTTTAGTGACGACTTATTTACTCATTAAAGACCGTATTTGGCTTAAAAGACTTAATAAATACAGAACAAGTGAATCATTAAAACCAATTAAGCCAAACAACAATGTTTTGCAAAAAAGGTTTACTACCTTAGCGCTCTCGTTTGTAATGATGTTGGCGGTTACACCAATCTTAACATTCAACCAACAAAATGAACCTACGTATTATGTAGATAAACAAATGGTGAATGTGAAAACAGTTGGCTCAAAAAATAAACTCATGAGCATGATAGATAATTATAATGATTACTATCTTGATGGTATTGGTTGGTCAGGCGGTATTAATGATTCAGTTGATATGAGATCAGACAGACCTATCCCAGAAACCTCGGTTGGTAGCGGTGATTTAGAAAATAAAGATCGAGATTTTATCGATACTAATAATCAAGTTAAAGGGGTTCAAGAAGCTGATATCATCAAAACAGATGGAAATAGAATCTTTTATGCCCCATATGGAAGAAATCAAGTTTCAATCATTGATGTCGCTATTGATGGAACAGCTAGTTTAAAAAAAGACATCGTTTTTGAACAGTTCTATCTATCTACCATGTTTTTAACGGATGATTATGTTGTTTTAGTGGGTTATGTATATGAAAATTTAGAAAGAAAAGCCTACACTACAATTGGTGAACCATATTTTGAAATATGGTATCCATATGTTTATAGTGGTGCAATCTATGTTTACGATAAAACCACTTTAGAAGAAGTTTATGTTTATAAAACTCAAGCGAATTTTGCAGATTATAGAGTCATCGATAATAAGCTATACATCGTTGCCAATACGCAAATTAATTTAGCTGATCCTAGACCTCAAGCAACCATGGAATATCAAGGAAGTATAAAAACAGATATCGTTGATTATAATGAAATTTATTATTTTGATGAAAATATTGTTTCAGGAATAACGGCTATTACAGTCTTGGACCTTGAAACTTTTGAAGCCGATACAAAAGGCTATTTAGGTAGGACTGAACAAATTCATGTAAGTAAAGATGCGATTTACACAACCTCTACATACTATGATTTCTCATATTACAATCAAAATGTTAATACCGAAGATACAGAAACAGTTAATTGGGATGAGATGTATAAAACTTCAATTCGTAAGTTCCGTATTCTTGAAGATGGTTCGGTTGCCTACGTGGGGAGTACTAAAGTATTAGGATTCGTGGGTGGACAATATTGGATGGATGAATATGATGGTTACTTTAGAGTCATAACTTCAGCGAAAGTGTGGGTTCCAGAAATTAGTGATAGAACTATTTACAAACACCGTTTATATGTCTTAAAAGAAAATGAACTCATTGATTCACTAGATACGATAAGTATACTTGATAAAGGGATTGGTAAACCAATTCTATCCAAAACTGGTGTTAGAAATGATGTAACTGATGAACAGGTTAAAAGTGTTCGTTTTAATGGGGTTAAAGCCCATGTGGTAACCTTCTTACAAACAGATCCACTTTATACTATAGATTTATCAAATCCTGCCTTTCCAGTGATTACTAATGCTATTGAAGAACCGGGATTCTCAACTTATCTACATCCTTGGGGTGAAGATTATTTAGTTGGTATAGGTAATATGGCCACTCCAAGTGGAATGGTAACAGGCATTAAATTAAGCGTTTATGATACCAATACGCTCGAACCACTTCAATCCTATGAAATACCTTATAATAACTCTAAAGACAATGTGTATAGTTATAGCTCAAGTGAGGCGTTATACAATCCAAAAGCTATTTTAGTGGATAGTGAAAAACAAATATTTGCGTTTGCAATATCAACTTATACTTATTCATATATAAATTATGATTATAACTCAAGTTATCAAAGTGAATACTTAATCTTCAAGATTGATTTTACTAAAGAAGAAATTATCTCTGAACCATACAGAATTGAACACGGATCAGCTGAATATTATTTCAATGTTGATAGAGGTGTCTACATTGATAATCTAGTTTATACGTTCTCTGAATATGAAATGATCAGTGTTAATTATGAGACAGGCGAAATTATTCAAACTATACCTTTAAAATCTAGACTTATTTCCTAAGAATAGTTGAGCCCGAGGAAAGACCCCTTAAAAAGGGTCTTTTTTTGCGTAAGTGTTGTAAAAAAAATCTAAAAGTTTTATAATTAACCTAATTATGGGACCCATAGTGGCCTAAAAAGGAGAAACTTATGAAAAATAAGAAAGTTTTTGATATGGTGCTGTTTTCAACGTTTTCTGCTATTGTCTTGATTTTAACGTTGGTACCAAATATTGGTTATATTAGAGTTGGGGTGGCAAGTATCACAATTGTCCATATCCCAGTCTTAATTGGAATTATGTTTTTGGGGCTAGGTTATTCGTTAGCTTTGGGATTAGTGTTTGGCTTATCGAGTTTGATTGCAGCATTCATGTATGCTTCAAGTCCAGCAGATTTAGCTTTTCAAAACCCGGTTGTTTCAGTGTTACCAAGAATTGTTTTTGCGTTAGTTGCTTTCTACATTATCCGTTTATTGTTCTTAATTAGGAAAAAGAGTAAATACGGTAATTTGATTAATTTTATTATTGTAACAGTCGTTTCTACGGCATTCATTTTATTTGCGGCAGAAGGAATAGTCTCAGTAACCGATTGGTACCGATTTATCGTCTATCCAGTGGGAATTTTATTGTTAGTTGTAATATTAATAGGTTATATGTTTTTTATCAGAAAAAGCAAACATAAGAACTTAGCTTATGTACCAGCTGCATTTATTATTTCGACCTTAATTCATACAGTTTTAGTGTTAGGAACACTTGGCTTAATAAAGCCAGCAGCCTTTGGAGATAATGCAGATATCTTTGGGATTATCTTATCTGTATTAGGGACAAATGGTGTTATTGAAGCAGCTGCGGCTGTCTTAATTGGTAGTCCAGTTGTAGTCGCATTAAAGAATTTAATTGAAAAGGATGAACTAGATGAATCTCTTATTTGATGTTGGGAATACTGAACTTAAATTAGGGGTAGCTAACGACGAAAAAGTTTTAAAGGTTTTTAGATTTTCTAAGTTTCAAGAAAAATCAGTGGATGAATTGTATTTGTCTTTTTATTTGATTTTTGATGATTATGAGTTTAAAAGAGTGGCGATAAGTAGTGTAGTACCTGGACTGACCTCAAAATTACGAGCCTTATCCGTAGAATATTTAGAAATAGATCCTGTGGTTGTAGAACCAGGTGTTAAAACTGGATTAAAGATGAAAGCCGATTATCCTGCTGAAGTAGGTGCTGATTTAATTTGTGGTAGTGTTGCGGCGGCAAAAATGGACAAACCGGTTTTATTTATAGACTTGGGTACAGCTACCAAATACGTTTATATTGATAATAGCACTTTAAAGGGCGTAGTAATTTCACCGGGCGTTGAAGTATCTATGAACGCACTGGTTTCAAATACAGCTTTACTACCTACCTTTGAGTTAAAAGCGCCAAAGACTGTCTTAGGCAATAATACGATTAGCTGTCTTCAATCAGGGATTATTTATGGAACAGCCGCCCAAATAGAAGGATTAGTTGCTAAGATTAAAGCTGAAGTTGGTAAAGATTTCTTGGTGGTTATGACAGGTGGTTTATCATCACTATTTAAAAATGTTTTAGAAATACCTGTTAAATTCGCTAAAAATTTAGTGCTTGAGGGATTGTTAGAAATACTTTTAAGGAACAGCCTTGATAAATAGGCTGTTTTTTAATTAGATGTTTATGTAAAAAACAAATTGGTGTATAATATTGTTTGAATGGAGGGTATGTAATGTCATATCAAGAAAATTACTTAAAATGGAAAAACGAATCCTCTTTAATAAAACCACTTAAAAATGAACTTATAGAATTGACAGAATCAGAAATAGAAGACGCTTTTTATAAAGAATTAGAGTTTGGGACTGCCGGAGCTCGTGGATTAATGGGGGTTGGAACGAATAGACTTAATGTATATACGGTGAAGAAAATAGTCTTAGGCTATGCTAAATACATTAAAAAACAAGCTAAAAAAACAAATTATAAAATCGCAATTAGTTATGATAATCGTAACAATTCAAGGGAATTTGCCTACACCTCGGCAAGAGTACTTGCTCAAGAAGGAATTGAAACCTATATCACAAAAGAATTAAGGCCAACACCTTTTTTATCCTATATGGTAAGACATTTTCATTGTGATGGTGGGATTATGATTACCGCTAGTCATAACCCCAAACAATATAATGGTTTTAAAGCTTATGATAAGCATGGGGCTCAATTAGTACCTGAATTGGCAGATAAATTGACAAATGAGGTAAACAAAATAACTGATTATTTTCATATTCAAGAAAAAGATTCATCTGAGTACATTCATGAAGTCACAAATGATTTAGATAGTGCTTATTTGGCTAAAGTGAAGGAAATTCAACTCAACCCTACTTTAGATAAACCATTGAAGTTCGTCTACTCACCTTTACATGGAACAGGGGCGACTTTGATTCCATCATTACTAGTGTCACTAGGTTATAAAGTATATCCTGTATCTGAAGAAATGACACCTGATGGTAATTTTACTTATACAACCTCATCAAACCCTGAAGAATTTGATGCTTATAATGGATCATTAAAATTAGCTAAGAAAATTGATGCGGATATGATTATGGTCACAGACCCTGATGCTGATAGACTTGGGATCATTGTAAAACACAATGAAAATTATCAAATCTTAAACGGAAACCAAACTGCTTCATTAGAATTGTTCTATATTTTAGAACAACTATCATTACAAAAGAAACTTCCAAAAGATGGTGTTGTTTACATGTCAAACGTGACCACACCACTGATGAAAGATATTGCTAAATTGTATCATATTAAGGTTCATGAAGTTTTAACTGGCTTTAAGTTTATTGGTGATGCGATTGAAAAAGGAGATGCGCCATATATATTTGGTGCAGAAGAATCATATGGCTCGTTGATTAGTCCTTTTGTTAGAGATAAAGATGCGGTTCAAGCGGTGTTATTATTGGCTGAAATGGCAACCTATTACCAACAACAAGACAGAAGTTTATTTCAAGTCTTATTAGATATCTATAGTAAAGTTGGCGCTTATGCTGAAAAGACTATCTCTCAAACATATGAAGGTGTTAACGGAATAAATCGAATTAGTGAGATTATGGCATATTATCGTAAAAACGCCCTTACCTTATCAAATGAAGAAGTCATTAGAGTGGAAGATAATTTAACCCAACTTGCAACGGAAGATAATCACCAAGTTAAAATAGATTTACCAAAAGCGAATGTGATAAAGTTCATATATCAATCAGGCAACATTGCGATATTAAGACCAAGTGGAACTGAACCAAAATTAAAAATTTATCTTTATATTAAAGGTAAAAACGTTGAAGAGGCTAATCAAAAATTAGGCCGTATTGAAAAAGAAATTTTACAGAAAGTGAAGGAAATATAATATGTATAAAGAACGACAACTAAAAGTATTAAGTGAAGTTAAAGATCAATCGATTGTTATTATTTATTCAGGTAAAGCACCAAAAAGAACAGCTGATCAACAATATGAGTATGAGGTAGCTCGTAACTTTTATTATTTAACTGGATTAGTTCAAGAAAATTCTTATTTAGTATTAATAAAAGGAAACCATAAAACCTCAAGATTACTGTTCATTGAACCATATGATGCTTTAAAAGCCTTATGGGTTGGGAGTGGTTTAAGCTTTGAAGAAGCAAAATCATTGACTGAAGCGGATCAAGTGTTGTCTAATTTAACGGTCTTTGAAACATTAAGTCGTTTTTTAGGGGATTCTAGAGCAGCTCAATTCGGGAAAATCGAATCATTTTATTTTGATTTTCATAGAGAAAATACCGATGAGTTGTTAAGTTATGAAGAGTTTTTAGCTAGTAAACTAAAAAAATATTACCCTGACATTAATATTGAAACCGTTCACCCAGTATTAAATCGTTTAAGAAGCGTTAAAGAACCAAATGAAGTAGAAGCGATTAAAGAGGCAATTAAGATTACAGACCTAGGCATTCAAACCATGATGCGTCATAGTAAGCCCGGCATGTATGAATATGAAATTGAAGCGTACTACCATTACACTTTAAAAAAACATGGTGTTAAACCTTCATTTAAAACCATTGCAGGTTCAGGTTTAAATGGAACCATTCTTCACTATGAATCCAATAATAGAAAGACCATGGATAATGAGTTAATCTTATTTGATTTGGGGGTTGATTATGATGTTTATTGTAGCGATATTTCCCGAACATTCCCAATCAATGGTAAATTTACTGATAGACAAAAAGCTTATTATGAAATTGTCTTAGAATGCAATAAGAAAACCATTGAATTCCTTCGTCCAGGTGTTACAAACCAAGAATGGAATGATTTTGCGAAAAAGATCTTAGCTGATGGATTAATTAAGCTAGGGAAAATTCAAGATCAAAGTGAACTCTCAAAATACTATTACCACTCGATAGGACATTTCTTAGGGTTAGATGTTCATGATGTTGGAGATTACACTGTTCCATTTAAAGAAGGTCAAATCTTAACGGTTGAACCTGGATTATACATTGCTGATGAAGGCATTGGAATCCGTATTGAAGATAATATTTTAATAACAAAAGATGGAAATATAAACTTATCAAAAAATATTATTAAAGAAGTAAAAGATATTGAATCCTTTATGGCAACAAAATAAGTTTAAATATTTAAAGTAAAATAAAAACCACTTATGTAACTATTAGATAGAGGTGATAGTATGAAAAAGTGGTTTTTATTTTTATTTTGTGTGCTAGGATTAACCCTTAAAAACACAATTATTAATGCAGATAGTAATTATAAAGCTTATGAAGAATTGAATTTAGAAAGTGGAAAACTTTTAAGTGCATTTACCAAAAGCGATTTTAATAAACATTATAAGAAGGTTACAAAAAGAAAGTTTTATGGGTGGCGAATCAACCAAGTAAATACGGATATTAAAGTTACTTATAAAACTGAAACTTTGTTTTCTTATTATAATGATGGTTATAGTAAAATTGAATATACTTATGAACAAACTAAAAAAAGCACCAAAACAAGAAGTCTTTCTTCAACGGGTTCGATTGGTGTAAAAGTGAGTGGGTCAGTTGATAAGTTTAAAGGCGGTTTAGATAGTTCTTTAAAGTTAACGGATTCCAATTCCTCTACGGATTTAATTGAGGAGGATTATAAACTTAAGGTAAGCGTTGAACCGGGAACGATGTTAAATTTATACATTTATGGAGAAGGGTTAATTTCTAATGGTGTAGCAGCAAATTATTTGTTTTGGATTAGAACAGCTAAGGGAGGCTACGAGATATTCACAGTTACAACACAATATTACCGTTTAGAGATGGTGAAAATCTGATGAAGAAAAAAGTGGTTGTACCCCTTATAGTTATTTTAATAAGTGGTTTACTATTGTTGAATTATTGGGCTTATAAAAGTCCTCAAACACATAAAATGATTGCTCAAAAAACAGTTTATTCATTAGGGAATACTAAAACCTTCACGGTTAGTTTATACAGTAATTATAAAGGCCCTTATCAACTGTTGGATGCAATCGAGATTGTTACGATTGAAAATATGAATGGAACGAAAAAAATAGAGGTAACATTAGAAAACATAACCAAATCTACGCAATATAAATATTTAGATGAAACATATCGTAAATATTTGTATCACATTAAATTACCGGATTTAAATGATTATTTTTATATTGAAGAGGCTTATTTTAATCTTAGGCTTAAAAGTGGAGAAGAAACAAAATTTTTGATTGGATCGTTTGATTATTACAAGCCCATTGAGAATACTTTAAACTTAATTGAATTATATGGTAGAAAAAATTCAACATTCCCGGCTTTAGATCAAGTTTCTTTGAGATTTGAAATAATTGAGCCCATTTTTATAGAGTATTTGGTCATTTCATCTACTGATATCATACAAGTCAATCAAATGGTTAGAGATGATACATTAATTAAAATCGATATTCCACAAATTGATAAAACGTTTAATCAATTGTCATTTAGATTAATTTATACCATAGAGGATGTTAGAAAAGAAGAAATCTTACCTTATTACCTATTTTATGAGACAAATGAAAATCCGCTAGAATATGGAGTGCTGAATCATGTGTACGTATTTGATTGAAGTTAATCATGTTTCTAAAAGTTTTAATGGTTTAGAGGTTATTCGTGATTTAAGTATTAATGTTGAAAGTGGAAAAGTGTATTTATTATTAGGTGAAAACGGATCAGGAAAATCAACGTTCATTAAAATGTTGGTGGATTTATATTTGCCAACCTCAGGCATCATAACCAGACATTATGAAGATTTTAGATATGTGCCCGAACTGTTAACAATCAAAAGCGAGGTTAAGGTTCTATCCTATATTAGAGCAGTTTTAAATTTAAGGGGATTAAAGCGGAACTTAGAGATGGAACTGGATTTGGAAATAGAGTTAAACAAACAGTTAAGGCACTTATCTAAAGGTAATCTAAAAAAAGTATTGATTTATCTAGCCTTAGTAGGAGCACCCGAAATTTTGTTTTTAGATGAACCATTAGATGGTTTAGATAAAAACATGCAAACCAAAGTAATTAATTATTTTCAACAAATGCCGAACGCCACTTTTATCATATCCACACATGATACAAAGAAGTATGACACTTTAACTAATATAGAGGTGATAAACTTTGGGTAAGTGGATAAAATACCATTTTTTATTCTTAATGGATAAAAAGTGGTGGTTAATGGTCTTAATGATTGCGGTTTTCTTAACATTAATATTAGCTTATTTTGGATTACTGTATGAACCAGTTACAGAACGTTTGTTAAATTACCACGAATATAGTAAAACATATGAGATAGAATCGTTCATAGTGATTAATTTGTTGTTGTCATTATGGGTTTTTATTTCATCTAAAGAATTATTTTGTTTTGAAGAACCCCATGTTGTTATAATTAGTAAAAAAAAGTACATAGTAAGTAAAATAACAAGTTACTTAATCTTCTATTTAAGTATTACTTTATTGTTTTATGGTATTTACCAAATTATTAGGAGTATCTCATTTGGAATAAACCCATTTAACTATAATTTTATGTTTCATTTAGTCTTGAATGTTTGCATGGTTCATGGTATAACTGTTTTGGTGTTAGGGGAATCTAAAAGTATTTTAGTGTCAATCTTATTTGCCCTATTGATAGTGTTGTTAGATCGGCTAAATATGTTTGATAATTTGTTAACAAAATATATTAATTTCTTTTACCCCATATTAGATCTCAATCATCCTGTTTACGGCTATATACACGTATTATTAATGATTATATTGATATATTCTTTAGCTATCACGAAACATTTGAAATCTTTTTCTTGACATCAAGTGTTTATTTAGATATAATACTAACGGAATTTAATAAGTGAAAAGAAGAAGTATCCACTTCTCGCCTGATTGATATGAGTCTTTGGGCAAATAGCACAATCAAAATGTTGACTATTTTAAAGTGGGTATTAATATCCACTTTTTCTTTTTAAAAAAGTATAGATAAGGAGTGATTTATATTAATAAAATACCTAGTAAGAAAGGTAAAGAAACTGATTTTTACAATGAAAATATTCCTTTTAATGAAGTGTTAGTCATTACAGACGACGGTGATAAATTAGGAATTTTAAAACGCGCTCAGGCTTTAAAAGAAGCTTACAATAGAGAATTAGACCTCGTTGTTGTAAGTCCAAACTCAAACCCACCTGTTGCCAAAATCATGGATTATTCAAAGTATCGCTATGATCAACAAAGAAGATTACGCGAAATGAAGAAAAGTCAAAAAACAGTTGATGTTAAAGAAATTAGATTATCAGCTGTTATTGGTGAACATGATTTACAAACAAAGTTTAATCAAGCCCAAAAGTTTATTGAAAAGGGCGATAAAGTTAAAATTAGCTTAAGATTTAGAGGAAGAATGATTACCCACAAAGAACAAGGTTTCGATGTTGTTAATCAGTTCATCAGTATGTTTGGTGAAGACATTCAAGTTGAAGCTAAACCAAAAATGGAAGGTAGATCAATCTACGCGACCATTGCCCCAGTAGCGAAGAAATAAGGAGAATAATTATGCCAAAACAAAAAACACATAGTGGCCTTAAAAAGAGAATTAAGGTAACCGGAACCGGTAAATTAATGCGTGGTAGAGCATATAAGAACCACCTTGCAGCAAGCAAGACTACAAAACAAAACAGACAATTAAGAAAAGAAACAATAGTATCTAAGAGTGATGAAAAACGCATCAAATCTCTTATTTCTAATATGAGGTAATAAACCATGCCAAGAGTAAAAAACAGTGTTGTAACACGAAAAAGACGTAAAAAAATATTAAAATTAGCTAAAGGATATTTTGGTTCAAAAAGAACAT
>JAQUCY010000023.1 GCA_028685975.1 Acholeplasmataceae bacterium
TTTTACTTGATTAGATAATGTATTTTCTTTTTTCTCTTTCCTATGTTTAATAAACTCTGGGATATGTAAGACCAAGTTTAATAAGATACCAATAATTGCCGCTACCGCAATGGCAGGGAAATAAACGATATTCCCGTTAATTCTATAAAGTGGGAATCCACCATTAGGCATCGCATAATGACCACCTATTCCAATTATAAAGATAACCGCGATTACAGCTAGGTTTTTAGGATTAAACATGTCTACCTTCTTTTCAATCATTAATGTAATACCTTGAGCCGCTATTACACCAAACAGATAAATACTAGCTCCATTGGTAACAGCCGCAGGTAAAAAGCTTGCGAAATCAGCTAGCGGTGTAAAGGCAAACAATATTGCAAGGACTGCTGTTAGCCCAAATACCCAAGTTGAAAATACTTTAGTAACGGCACTAGCACTAATGTTTTCACCATAATTTGTTCCAGCTGGACCCCCTAATGTGGCTGCGACTATATCACAAACACCATCTCCAATTAAGTTATCTCCAAGTCGGTTAGCAATATCATATTTCTTACCAATCCCTTTTCTTTCTGCAAGTTCATTAACATATAAATCCAATTGAAAAACATGGGCTGTTGATTCTGGTATTGTCACTAGGGCAATTGGCACAATTGCTAATAGCGCTGCTGGTAGATATGACCAATCCGCAGCTGGAATAGAAGAAAATACTGTCCAGTTTAAAACATCGAAACCAGTGGCTTGACCAGCGCCACTACCAATTAAATTAATATCTAAAATTAGAGTTAAAACAAACCCAACTAACATCCCTAATAAAATCGGTATTTGGCTTACAAAACCTCTTCTTAAAAATGAGGTAAACCCAATAATAGATAATAAAGTAATACTGGATATTAAGAAACTTGTTGTATCTAACATCCCACTTGATCCAATTTGAAATGAACCTGTTACAGCGCCACCTGCTAACGATAAACCAATGATTGCCGCTACTGGCCCTGTAACATGAGCCGGTAATATTTTGTCGATTTTGTCTTTACCAAAATATTTAACAATAACGCCAGCGATGATAGATAATACACCTGATAATATAATCGCGATTTGAATTGGACCTAGAATCTCTAAGTCAATTAACCCAACACTGTTCCAATCTTGTCCTAACGATGCGTAATAGGATGCCCCTACTATCGCCACTGCTGGAATATATGAAAAACTACTGCCAAAATATAAAGGTATTTTACCTCTTGTGGCGAATAAAAATACTAAGGTGGCTACCCCACTAGTAAGGATTGCAGTTGGAATATTAAATTTCATTAATAAGGCTGCTAATACGGTTGCGGGTAACATTACTAAAAATTGTTGAACCGCAAATAGTAACGATTTAATAATCGTTGGTTTCTCGTCAGGAAGATACCCGACTACTACTTCTTTATTTTTCATATAGACCCCTTTCTCTTAGGCCTTCTCTAACAAAAAAGGACACTAATAAAGTGCCCTTAACATAGTCAAAAATGCTTTTATACCTTCTGTTGCTCACTGACAACTGTTAAAGGACCTAATTTTTCTAACTCTTATTGTATCTCTTTTTGAATTTTATTACAACCCCTTATTTGTAAAAAAATTAATCGATGATTGTCACCCAATGATTTGGATCTTCTAATTCACCAAACTGAATGCCGCTCAACATATCATAAAGTTTTTTGCTGATAGGACCCATTTCTTGATGGTATGGGAATAGATGTTTTCCCTTATTAGTCATAATGGATCCAACTGGTGTTATTAATGCTGCGGTTCCACAAGAACCAGCTTCAACTAAGTTGTCTAATTGATCTATAAAAACATCTCCTTCAACCACTTTTAATCCTAATTTATGTTCCGCCAACCATCTAATCGAACGGTTAGTAATACTGTTTAGAATTGATGGTGATTTTGGTGTAATATAAACATTTTCTTTGGTAATCCCAAAGAAATTTGCAGCTCCAACTTCTTCTATTTTTGTATGCGTCTTAGGATCTAAGAATAAACAATCCGCATAACCTTGTTGTTTCGCAAGCACTTGAGAATAAAGTGATGCGGCATAATTGCCACCCACTTTAATATCACCAGTTCCATGTGGTGCAGCTCGATCATACTCAGAGACCACTAAATCAACTGGTTTAATTCCCCCTTCAAAATAAGATCCTACAGGTGAGGTAATCACCATAAATAGAAATTCTTTAGCTGGTCTTAAGCCTAAGTTTTCTCCTACCCCAATCATTAAGGGTCTAATATATAAAGTAGCACCATTACCATTATCAGGAACAAAATCACTGTTTGCCTTCACAGTTTTTATAACTGCGTGTTCAAAAGTTTCTACTGAAACTGGTGGCATTGCCAATCTTCTAGCTGATTCTTGAAATCTAGTCGCATTATCTTTAATTCTAAAAAGTTGAATTCTACCATCATTTCTTCTGTAAGCTTTCATTCCTTCAAAACATTGTTGACCATAATGTAGAGCTGGTGCCATTACCGAAATACTAATATGATCATCTTTTTGTAGTACACCCTCATCCCATTTTCCATCTTTATAATGTGCAACATAAATTACATTGGTTTTTTGATAAGTAAAGCCCTTTGGTTTATTCATAATAATCCTCCCATTTATACATTATATAATATCACAAAAATTCACTCTAAAAAGAAATCTCTAAAAAAAAGACAGTTTTAGATATTTTTGAAACTGTCTTAGTTGATTATATTTTTAACCTAAAGCAACGTCTAATATCATCATGATAATAAAACCAATTGTAAATCCCCATGTGGAATAGTGTGCTCCGGTGTTAGTAGACATATTCCTTGCTTCAGGAATCAATTCTTCAACCACTACGAATATCATCGCCCCAGCTGCAAATGCTAAAGCAAATGGTAAAACTTGAGCCATCACTGTAACTAATAGGGCTCCAATGATACAGAACACAGGTTCAACAAGCGCACTGGCTTGACCATAAAAGAAAGATTTTCTTCGACTTAAACCTTCTGCTCTTAGAGGAATTGAAACCGCGGCACCTTCTGGAAAATTTTGAATACCAATACCAATTGCAACAGCAAGTGCTGCAATAAGCGCTTCTCTGGCAAGACCGGGATCATTTTGATTCAAGAATACACCAACTGCTCCAATCGCAACCCCAACAGCTAACCCTTCAGGAATGTTATGTAAAGTAATTGAAAACATTAATAGTCTAGTTCTCGATAAATTGGTACGTGGTCCCTCAGGTTTATGTTCCCCAAAATGTACGTGGGGCAAAGCCTTATCAAAACCGTAAAGAAAACCGACTCCAAGTAAGACACCAGTTGATACAACAATCCAAGGAATATAGCCTAGTAATTCTGAATATTCAATCGCTGGTAAAATTAAACTCCACACAGATGCAGCAATCATAACTCCTGAGGCAAAGCCTAAAGTTAAAGCGTAAACTTTTTTATTCATTAATTTAAAGAAAAATACCAACCCTGCCCCCAAGGCAGTAATACCCCAAGTCAAAAGACCTGCGAACAAAGCAACTAACCAAATCGGTAAAGTTAATAACCAATCAATCATATAACTTAATCTCCCTTCTATAGAAACATCACACAATATATAGGATATCTATGAATTTGTTCTGATATCTCAATATTTTGAGTGGTTAATTCAATTGCTTGTTTTAAATCATGATTTTCAATCAATGAGGTTAACGCTTTCGCTTTAGTGTTATCCGCTTCATTAACAGATAACGCTGTAACCTCTCCTTTATATTTAAACATAAATTCCATATGTAATGTCGTATTTTTTGTAAAATAATATAATCTATAACCTTGTTTGTATAATAAATCAGCGATGGTTGATTCTAACACAGCATTATTATATATATGGATATCACCATCGATAATTGCTTGTTGGGCAACTTGACCTAATTGCCCTGTTAGAAGTCCAACATCCTTATAATAAACTTTAAAGATATCAAATCTTGCGTTATTCGCAAATGGTAACTTTAACTCTTCTAGTTGAAAAGAGATGTGAATCATATCTGCATCATATAACCATAATACCGAGGATTCAAATTTTCTAGCATTTCCCTTAAGTTCTACAACACCATATTGAAACTTTTTATTATCTTTTACAAGCTGTGAAGGTAACGAATTAAAAGTTAATCTTACCTTATTTCTATCAACCTTCTTAAGTGATGAATCAATATCATTTTCGTACTCTCTAATGATTTTAGATTGTTCTTTAATTAATGCTTTAAAATTGTGTTTATGAATAAATGAGTCAACAACCGCCGGCATACCCCCAACAACCATATATTCTCTAAATAAATTCATAAATTCCAAATGTAGTGAGGCCGGAATTGGTTGTAGATTAAGAAAGTGATTATACACTTCATTAATCGTCAACTCACTAACCCCACTTGCCCATAAGAATTCTTCAAAGTCTAAACTCATTACTTCTATTAATGTTTCATAAGACAATGGTGTTGGGTCAAACTTATCTGGGTTTGTTCCAAACAGTGATGTCGCTTCAATCACATCAAATCGTTGTTCGTTAATGAAAGTAAACGCCGCTTCTCTAGCCCGTGGACAAAGATGGATCTCATCTAAAAAAATCAATGTTTTTCCCGCCACCAACTTGTTAGTTTGCATCTTTAATGTGATTTGTTTTGTTAAAGTACCCATGTCTAAACTACCTGAGAAAATAGATTTATAAAGAGGGTATTTCTCAAAGTTTATATGAATAAAATAATCATAGTGCTCTCTAGCAAAATTTTCTACAGCGGTTGTTTTACCAACACCTCTAGGCCCCTTTAAAAATAAGACATTTCGATCAGGATTATTTTTCCAATCAATTAATTGTTCAGTTATTTTCCTTTTTAACATTTCTATCACCCAATTCAATTATATCAGTTAAACAATGTTTGTAAATGATTTATTGCATAATTTCATAATGAATCATTATTTAGTTTACATTTAAATGATATAAAAAAGATACTGCATTAAGCAATATCTTTAATAACGTCTATTAAAATAATTTTTTATTCAACCAAAACGATTAATCGTTTTGCTAGTTCATCATATACTTTACCGGTTGGTTCATTAGCTTCATATAGGGACCCTTTCACAGGTAAACCTAAAGGTATCTCTGTTATAAGTTCTACCCCCAGTTTTTGACTAACTAACTTACCGCCACCTGTCCCGAAAACATAATCACGTTTATTGTTACAAGTGTTCAGATAATAACTCATGTTTTCTACAACCCCAACAATTTCATGACCAATTTGTCTTGCACCTAATCCTGCTTTTAAAGCGACACTTGATGCGTTGATGTGTGGTGTTGTAACAACAATCATTTTAGTTTGTGGTGCTAACTTTTGAATATCTAGAGCAATATCGCCGGTTCCTGGTGGAAGATCAATTAAGACATAATCAATTGCTTCGTCCCATTCAACTCCGTAAAAATATGAATGTAATAGTTTACCTAACATTGGGCCACGCCACATGACTGGTTTGTCTCCTTCAACAAAGAATCTAGTTGAAATAATTTCAACCCCTTTGCTTTTTGGTGGTACCATTAAATCTTCAGAAGTTCCAGTTGGCTTTTCATTCGGTATTTCATAGATATCAGCTATACTTGCCCCATAAACATCAGAGTCAATAATACCAACCTTTTTCCCTATTCTTGTTAAAGCATAAGCAAGGTTTGCTGTAACGGTAGATTTACCAACCCCACCTTTACCTGAGGCAATCCCAATATAATTAATTTTCTTTTCCCCTTCAGGTACATAGTCATTTATCACAAACTCCATCTTAATTCCAGGGAACCCTAATTCAACTTTTACTTTTTTAATTAAATCAATTCTAAACGCTTGTTCCTTTGCACCATCAATATATTTTAGCGCGATTTCAACGTTTACAACCCCTGTAGGTCCAACTACTAATTTTCTTAAACCTTTTGTTTGGCTCAATGGTTTTTCAAAATAAGGATCTTGCAACGCTTCAATTTCTTTTTTCAATGTTTCATAATTCGTCATATTTACACCTCAAAGTTTATTATAGCATAACGACCTTTAAAAGTATTAAAAAATACCCACACTAATGGGTATTTCTTAGGAAATAGTTATTTATCGTATTTTGCTCTTGAGAATGCTTTTTTAATTCTTACTGACATTTTATCCGTGGAGTAAGATAAGATTGCATTTTTATACATTGGCATAACAAGTTTATACAATAAGTAGGAGGTTGCACCTAAAATACCTAACGCAATTAAAGCTTCAAGCCAACTAAATGCCCCTGCTAAATATAAGGATGGTGCCATAAATGGTGAGAACACAGGGATATAAGCCATTATCTTAATTATAATATTAACATCACCAAACATTGTTCCAAACATAGCTGCATAAAATCCCGCTAACATGATCATCATTAATGGGGTTTGGAATTGGCCGTATTCTTCATTACTGTTAGAAATTGAGGCAACAAATCCCATCACAACCATATACAATAAACCACCTAATCCAGTAAACCCAATAAAGAAGAAAATCGTTAATGGTAATTGACCCATTATGGTATTCATCGTTGCAGAATCAATACCGTAGCTTACCGCAATTGTATCGGTTAAACCCATTCCCGCTGACATGTCATACCCGCCAAACACATAAATGGACAATAACCCTGCAATAACCCCGTATAACACAATTAATAATAATTGGATAGTTAAGAAGATAAAGTTCGTTAATATTTTCGCAAAGAAATGTTTATTCGGACTTACGTTGGCAATAATATATTCAACCGCTTTAGTTTGTTTTTCTTCAACAATTGAAGTACCAACCGCTTGAACCGCAAATATTATCAACATGAAGATTGGTATTGACACCATTGAGGCAATACCAGAGAGGATTTCTCTACCTAAAGTATCTTCAGTGGAATGCGTTTCAAACTCAATAGGGGTCAAAAACTCGTTGATTAAATCAATTTGTTCTTGAGTTTTACCAACTTTCCAATAAGCTTGTCTTAATTGTTCTAATGAGGTTTGAACAACCGCTCTTTTATAAACATCTAAATCTTTATTAAATAGTTCGGCACTTAAGATGTCGCCTTCTTGGTTAACGACTAATATTGCTGCACTTCCGTTAAATTCATAAGTTTTTGGATCAAAACTATCAAGGGCTTCAAAGTACACCCCACTTGACCCCATTTGTTTAGAAACTAAATCTTCATAAGCTTCAAGTTCAACTAATAAATTGTCGTTAGTAGACTGATTATAAACATAAACTAAATCAGCCCCATTACTACCATCATCAAACGCTCTAATAATATTATTGATATTTAGTAATAACGCTAAAACTATAAAGATAATAATATTTGAAATTAAAAATGATTTGGCTTTTAGTTTTTGTTTAAGCTGATAGGTAAATAAATACTTAAACTTGTTCATAAGATTCACCTACCTTATCAATAAATATTTCGGATAGTCTCGCTTGTTCAACATCAAATCTTGTAACATTCTTTAATGTTTTAACATATTCAAAAACATCCGCTGCATGAGATTCTTCGGCAATTTTGATAATCCACTGATTGGCATCAATAATGACATCATCTACGCCTTCAATCATCAACAGTTTTTCTTTATTTAGATCGTCGGCGATCACTAAGATATTATGTTTTTTATAATCCTTTTTAATATCCGTTATTGCCCCAGAAATAACCGCTTCACCTTCTTGTAAGACAATCAATTTCTCACAAAATGACTCAACATGATCAATTTGGTGAGTAGAGAAAATAATCATTGACCCTTTGGCTTGGAAGTCTCTAATAACTTCAACAAACTTCAATGTATTAAGCGGGTCTAATCCTGAAAATGGTTCATCTAAAATTAATAACCTTGGGTTGTTAATGATTGATGTAATAAATTGAATTTTTTGTTGGTTCCCTTTGGATAACGTATTAATTTTTCTATCGTAATAGTTTTCAATATTAAAACGTTTTAACCAATAAAGCATTCTTTCTTCAATTACTTCAGCGCTTAAATTTTTAAGTCTCCCATAATGTTGGATTAAATCTTTAACCTTCATTTTTGTCAGTAAAGATCTTTCTTCAATCATATAGCCTATTTCATCTACAGAATCATAAGTAATCTTTTGTCCATCTAAAAAGATTTCTCCTTCAGTGGGCTCTAATAATCCCATTATCATTTTAAATGTCGTGGTTTTACCAGCACCATTTGTTCCTAATAACCCAAATATTTCACCGGGTTGAATGGTAAACGAAAGATGATTAACTGCGGTAAAATTACCAAAGTCTCTTCTAACATTTTTGACTTCTAACATAGTTTTCCTTCCTTATTTACTTTTTTATCATACTCTTTAAAAATAATACCACACATCCATAGAAATTACGAATATATGGTATTAATTTTATAATTATTTTACGCTTTTTTATTAATTCTGTTCGATAAAATGTTTTTAAACTCATCAATACTTACTGTTACTTGTTTTTGGTCCCCGTATTCTCTATAAGTTACGGTTCTAGAATCTATTTCTTTATCACCGATAACCAGTTGATAAGGAATCTTATTAGTTTGATGGTCTCTAATCTTATATCCGAGCTTTTCATTTCTTACATCTAAATTAATTCTATACCCAAGTTCAGTCAATATTTCTTTTAGTTCAGTGGCGTAAGCTTCATGGAAGTTTAAGTTAACTGGAATAATCGCTATTTGAGTTGGTGCTAACCATAAAGGAAATACCCCTTTATACTCTTCTGTTAAATAAGCCACAAATCTTTCCATTGTTGATACAATCCCTCTATGAATGACAACTGGTACATGATCATTTTTGCCATCTTCACCAACATAGGTTAATTCAAATCTTCTTGGTAATAAGAAGTCTAATTGAATAGTTGATAGTGTTTCTTCCATGCCCATTGCGGTTTTAACTTGAACATCTAATTTAGGGCCATAGAAGGCGGCCTCACCAATAGCTTCAGTATAGGTTAAACCAAGTTCATCCATCACTTCTTTTAATTCTTTTTCAGCATGCAACCACATGTTGTCATCGTCAAAGTATTTTTCTTTATTTTGTGGATCACGGTAACTTAAACGATACTTATAATCAGTAATCCTAAAATCCTTATATACTTCTTCTAATAGGTTTAGCACACGCTTAAATTCTTCTTTAATTTGGTCAGGTCTAACAAATATATGGGCGTCATTTAAAGTCATTTCTCTGACTCTTTGTAATCCTGATAATGCCCCACTCTTTTCATATCTGTGCATCATACCTAACTCAGCAATTCTAATTGGCAGTTCTTTATAAGAATGGACTTCATTTTTAAAGATGAGCATATGATGTGGACAGTTCATAGGACGAATGACAACCGTTTCACCGTCACCCATATCCATTGGTGGAAACATAGAATCTTGGTAGTGATCCCAGTGACCACTTGTCTTGTAAAGTTCAACGTCCGCTAAAATAGGCGTATAAACATGATCATAACCCAGACTGATTTCTTTATCTACGATATAACGTTCAATCGTTCTTCTAATGGTAGCGCCATTTTTCAACCAAAAAGGCAATCCAGCCCCAGCTTCAGGTGATAACATAAATAACCCAAGTTCTTTTCCTATCTTACGATGGTCTCTTTCTTTTCTTTCTTCTAACATTTTCAAATGGTTATCTAATTCTGCTTTAGTAAAGAAACTTACCCCATAAATTCTAGTAAGCATTTTGTTTTTACTATCACCTCTCCAGTAAGCTCCCGCAACCGATAAAAGTTTAAAGTGCTTAATTAGACCAGTACTTCTCATATGACCCCCTCTACATAAATCAAGAAAATCGCCTTGTTTGTAGACGGTGATACTATCATCTTTTAGACCATCAATCATTTCTAGTTTGTAAGGATCATGTTTGAAAAGCGCTTTGGCTTCTTCAAATGATACTTCTCTGCCAATAATCGGTTCATCATTTTTAGAAAGTTCAATCATTTTTTGTTCAATCTTTTCCAAATCTTGATCACTAATTTTTACCTCATTAAAATCAATGTCATAGTAAAAACCTTCTTCAATTGAAGGGCCAACTCCAAAATGGGTATTTGGATATAAACTTTGAACCGCTTCAGCCATCAAATGTGCGGCTGAATGGTTTAAGATATGAAAAGCTTCATGATCTTTATCCGTTAAAATTTTAAATGAACCATCTTCTTTCATTGGTCTATCTAATTCAATTAACGAGTCGTTATATAAAGCCCCAATGGCTTTTTTAGATAAACTCATAGAAATCGATTTTGCTACCTCAAATGGGGTAGTTCCTACTTCTACTTCTAGGATATTTTTATCTGGTAATATTAATTTCATACTCTATTCTCCTTTTTTATAAAAAAAAGCCCTTAAGAATAATCCTAAGGACGAAATAATCGCGGTACCACCTTAGTTCTAGATATAAATCTAGCCCTCTATCATCTTTAACGCAGATGGATACGGCCATAGGGCTGCTAGGTTAGGGAGTATTTAGTCTTGTCGTGGCTTTCACCGTTCCACATCGCTATTATTAAGACTCTTTTTTGTCCTACTTACGCATTTCATTTTTAATTATATCACTTTAATTCTTTAAGTCAATGACTATTTCTTATAGCGATAAGCGGATAACTTCACGGGTTCAGTCATTTCATTGATTCTAGTAATAATTCTAACTGCATTATACTTATCGTTGGAAACTGAATCATCCACTAAGAAATCTGCAAGCTGTCTAAGTTCTAAATTAGAGGTGATTATAATCGGTGCTCCGGTTGACAATCGATGTTGAATTACTGATCCGAATATTTGATCTCTAAACCATAAACTCATCTTAACACTACCTAAATCATCTAAAATTAATAAATCACAGTATTTTAATTGTTTAACTTTAGTCTCAACTGAATTATCTCCAATACCTGAATGTATGTTTCTCACTAAATCAGGTACATAGGCAAAGATAACAGAGACCCCTTTTTTAGATAACTCATTGGCAACTGCACTGATTAAAAATGTTTTACCAGTTCGATTTTGGCCATAAAAATATAACCCTTTGATAAACTTGTTTTTTTCAAAGTTATCGACAAATGCTTTTGCCATTTGATAAGCTTCTTTACGTTCATCATTTGAACGAATAAAATCATCTAAATCAGCTTCTAAAACATAATTAGCGTTGTAAAGTGTATCAATGTTTTTAAGTTTATCTTTCTTATCTAATTCCTCTTGATAGGCTCTAGAAGGTACTAGTTCTACTCTAATAGGATCAAATTTTAACACGGGTTCAAAATTTTCATTTGGATGGTTATTAAAATGTTTTTTTTGTTTAACATAGTCATAAACAATCAAAACTTCATGATTGGTTAATGTAGTTAAATCCTTAGTTTCTTGAAAAGATTGAATTATTTTTCTCATTTCGTCCATTATGTTTTTTCTCCTAGTGAATCAAGAATCTCATCCAACCAAGCTGGTTCTTCCCATTCCACACCTTTTTTAGACTTTTTACGTTTTGTTGATTTAACTGTTTCATTTGTTTTTTCAATAATTGGTAAAGCTTCATCACCCGTTTTAATACCTTTAGAAAGCCAATCATTTAGTACCTTTTCTAAATAATTCAAACCAGGTAATTCATCGTGGTATTTAAGGGCTACAATAATCACTGCGTTAATTAAACCAATATCAACAGCATTACGGTCAATAAATTGTCTTATTGTCTCAAGGGCAAACGTTTGATTGGTCATCTTTTGACCAAATAAACCGACTAAATCTTGAGGTCTAATGGCTGATAAATTTAACGCATGGGTATGATCTTTTTCTTCCACACTAATTAAATTATCACCGTAAGTTTTTTGGAAGTAGTTGGCTGATGTAATTCCAATTCTTTCATAGAATAAAAATTTATGTTCTTCATCATAAGCGACTGATAAAATATCTGCCATTTCATCAAGTCTAAAGTTATAAACATACATAACTGATGCAATTTGTGAAATAATCTTTTTTGGATATAAAGACTTTTTCTTTATTCTTGGTGGTAATTTTTCAAATAAACTATCAAAATTAAACGCGTCTTTAACAATAACCCCTTTACCATTTTTCCGACCAAAAATGAATTTTTCACTTTGGATAATGTCAATGTTTTGAACTTGGTAAATATCATCAAATGTTTTGGTAATATTTTTATAACCTTTCTTACTTATTTCTGGGACACTAAAATAAGCCATTAATAATTCAAAATTATCAATGCCCACTTCACTTCTTAGATAAGAACCTAAAATCCCGTCTAAGAAAAACTGTTTCGCAGACAGTGGCATATTAAGTCTAAATAAGTAGATTTCATCTTTTAAAAATGTTGATAATAACCCAATAGCCTCTAGTTTATCTTTACTGTTTAATAAAACGTCTTCTTTAATATTAAGCAGGTCCGACAAGACACTTAAAGACATGACATCAGATTGAAGACGTGTTCTGTCTACAAGGTTCATTAACATCATATACAAACCATAAGCTTCAGTGCCGATTAATGGTTGATATAAAAGTGTTAAAACTTTATTGTCATCAGATGAGGTGTAACCATGGGCCATAATCCAAAAACTTTTTCCCATTAATTCACCTAACGTTTAAAGAATCTAAGTTCTCGTTTTAACCTGTCATATAAATCTTGAATTACATTTTTTGAACGACCTAAATCTAAAACTAAATTAGAGTTGATCACAAAATCAATCGCGGTTTCTCTTCTTGTCATAGAAATGATTTTAACATCTAATGTATCTTTAGAACGTTTAAAAATGAATTCACCATAATTATCATCTTGGTGTATTAAATCATACCCGTACTGTAAGCAGACTTTCTTAACGGCTTCCATACATTGTGTGTAGTCGTTTTGATACCAATTAGTTGTTAATCTTTCATCTTTTGCGTTTTCGCTGGTTTTGTATATTGCCATTTTATCCCTCCTAATAATTGATAACTTATTAATAATTGTTTATTGATTTTTTTGATTCTGATTTTGTATTTTATGTTTTTCATTATAGGCATTTTTTTCTTCTAGATAGCCTTGTCCAACTTTTTTAAAATTACTTAACCAATTACTTAGTTGTTGGTACGTAAATTCAACCGATTCATCATTGTTAATCACATAATCAGATTTATTCATTTTTTCTTTAATATCCCAATGCCCTTTAATTCTTAAATAAGCCGTATTTTTATCAATTTTATCTCTTTTAATTAATCTTTTGACTTGTTGTTCTTCCGAGGTAAATATCACCAAATTATAATCCGTTAATTTATCAAAGCCAGCTTCAAATAAGAGCGGAACATCGATAAATACGATTTCTTCTTGTTCAAGCGTTTTTAATGCTTCTTCCATCATTTTATAAATGATTGGATGAAGGATATTTTCTAAAGTTTCTTTTTTAGTTTTATCTTTGAAGATAACTTCTTTAATCAGAGTTTTGTCTAAGATCTTACTATCCTTATTAAAAAGTGACCGATTAATTTCTTTAACTACAGCTTCATTTTTTAATAAATCCTGATTCATTTGATCAGCATCTAAGACTTTATAGCCTAATTCTTTAAAAAAGTTAGTCGCTAAAGTTTTACCTGAACCAATTGAACCTGTAATCCCTACTTTTAACATTCTATTATTTTTACTCCTTCTGGCAAATGGGGCAGTAATAACTCATCCTACCGTTGATTTTTTCTTTAATAATGGTGGTCCCACAGATAGGACAAGGTTTATCAGCTTTACCATGTACTAATAAACTTTGAGCAAAATAACCTACTTCACCATTATTGGTGAATGTATGTAAGGTAGTTCCACCTTGTTTAATCGCTTCATTTAATACAGTTATTGAATGTTTAATAATCTTGGAAGATTCTACTTTTTTAATTTGATTGCCCATTCTATGAGGATTAATTTTCGATAAAAACAAAATTTCATTGGCATAGATATTTCCAATCCCTGCAATAATAGTTT
>JAQUCY010000094.1 GCA_028685975.1 Acholeplasmataceae bacterium
CATTGTATCAAACCTATCGTTCTAATATGGTGCGGAGAAAGGGACTTGAACCCTCACGGCCGTTAAAGCCATATGCCCCTCAAACATACGCGTCTACCATTCCGCCACCTCCGCAAAATAAAAAGGGTATTACTACCCTTTTAATTATATCAATTATTTTATTTTATTCAACTGAAATTATATAAGAATAGACTTCTTGCTTACCTTGTATCATTTCAACTTCAATGTCATCATTTAATTCTTGAACATAAGATCTAAGTGCTTTAGCTTCCGAATCAGAAACATCTTTGCCATAGAAAATCGTAACTATTTCTGAGGTATCAGTAACTAAGTGTTCAACCAAACTTTTAACTGCGTTTAATCTGTCCGGAATAGAAACAACTATCTTGCCACCCGTAATACCAATAAAATCGTCTTTCTTAATCTTGATGCCATCAACTTCTGTGTCTCTAACGGCATAAGTTAATTCACCAGTTTTAATTTCATTGACAACTTCACTCATCGCTTCAATGTTATCATCTAGTTCTTGATTTGTGTCAAATACCATCATTGAGGCATAACCTTGTCCAATTGATTTGGTTTTTAATACTCTAATTGTAATACCTTCTTTGTCACAAAGTTGTAAAGTTTGTTCAGCCGTTAAGATAACGTTTGAATTATTAGGTAAGATAATGACATTATCAGCATTAACAGCTTCAACAGCTTTTATAAACTCTTCAGTTGGTGGGTTCATTGTTTGACCACCATCAATAATATAATCAACACCTAATTCTTTAAATGCTTGTTTAATGCCGTCTCCATAACAGACAGCAATCACACCATAAGTTGATCTTTCTTCTTTAACTTGTTGATAATTTACGACTTCAACCTCTTCTTCTTGGTGATTATGTAAGTCATCAACAATGGTAGAGTATTGAATGCGCATGTTTTCAACCTTCATGGTTTGTAGGTCACCATATTTTTGACCTAAAGTAATGACAACACCTGGTTGATTTGTATGAACATGAATCTTAAGCAATTCTTCGTCTTGAACTAATACTAACGAATCACCCATATTCAATAAAATGTTCTTTAAATTGTCTTGATCAAAATTCTCAACACTATCTAGTTTAACAATAAATTCTGTGCAATATCCATATTGGATTTCTGCTTGTTCAATACCTTGACCTAAGAAATGACCGTGATCATCATGATCAAGAGATTGTGCCATAACTGTTTCTGGTGCTTCTTCTATTACTTCACCTCTAACAGCGGATAACATACCTTCAATTATTTTAATAAAACCTGCGCCACCAGAATCTACAACACCCGCTTCTTTTAAGACAGGCAATAACTCTGGGGTTCTTTCTAATGAAAGATTTGCTTGTTCTAAATATACCACTAATACATCTTCAATCGTTCTAAGTTGTTTTCTCTTTTTCAATACTGCTTCAGCTGCTTCTCTTACAACGGTTAAGATAGTTCCTTCAACAGGTGTCATCACAGCTCTATAAGCCATTTGATAGCCACCAACTAGCGCAGCAATGAATTCATCTACTGTTGCACTACCGTTTTTAATTTGAGCGATTTCGTTATAAACACCTCTAAAAAATTGTGATAGAATAACACCGCTATTACCTCTAGCGCCCATTAAACATCCACGAGATAATATTTTAGAAACATCTACAATATTTTTACTCTTTGATCCAGATACTTCTTTAACACCAGCCATAATTGTCATTTGCATGTTGGTTCCAGTATCCCCATCTGGAACAGGGAATACATTTAGATGATTAATTTCTTGATGATTGTTTTTTAAATTGATTGCGCCGCTTGTGACCATTTTTTTAAATAACGTGCCACTTAAAGTGTTAGCCATTTTCAAATCCTCCTAATTAGCACAAAACTTACTTTTAGATTTGCATGATTTTTAATCGTATTTTTAACTAATTATAAATTGCTAAAATGTTGTTTTATCGCTTTATTACAATGTATTTGTTATTAATTATATAGACACTACCATTAATAACATGCTAATAATACATGAATTCATATTAAATTGCAAGATTTATCGTCTATTTTCCTTATTTAAGGCTCAAATATCTTAGGATTGTGAGAGATTATGTGTAAATTTTTATTTGTTCTTTGCGTGTTTTCATTAATTTTGGTTGCTTTAATTATTTTTCTATGATAATATAATACACGCGGAAAAGGAGTGAAACTATGGCGAAATGTTATGTAACAGGTAAAACAACCACTTTTGGTAATAAAAGAAGTCACGCTTTAAATGCCTCACGTCGTACCTGGAAAGCCAACTTACAAACCGTTAGAATCGTTGATGAAGATGGTAATGTTAAAAAGGTTAAAGTGTCAGCGAGAGCCCTTAAAAAAGGAACTTTGAATAGAGCTTAGAAAAAGAAAGGCAATGGCCTTTTTTTTCGCTTATTCTACTTTTACTATCTGTCTCTTATAATAAGCGCCACTAAATGTTATAATAAATTAATAATTTATTTTTTTGGAGGTTATAATGGGAAAATATCAAGTCGCAAATATAAAATTTCAGTTTGACTATCTGTTTGATGAATATTTTAAAAATAATATAGAAGCTTATCAAATTGACGAGTCTGAAACTGTAGATCACCATATTAAGGTATCTTTAGACAATGAAATTAAAAAACCTTTAGGTGCATTTAAAGGAACCAAAAACCCTTATTTTTTAACAACAAAAACCAATAGAACAATTATCTTTGAAAATAACAATCAAATTGGTGTGTTAATCCAACATGACCTGAATTATAAAGAAATCACGATTATATTAAACAACAAATTATCAAATAACCTAGCGCAGGCTGAATATGTAATGTCAGGAATTATGTTTCTTGAACTAGCGATGTATAAAGGCTATTTACCCCTTCATGCTTCTGCTATTTCTATTCATAATGAAGCTATTCTTTTTAGTGCTCCATCCGGCACAGGAAAGTCAACCCATGCGGCTTATTGGAAAGAAAACTTTCACAAGGTTATCTATATCAACGATGATAAACCTTTATTAAATATTGAAAACAATGAGTTATATGTCTATGGATCTCCTTTTTCAGGAGAGCATACCTTAAATACTAATATGAAATTTAAATTAAGAAACATCGTTTTATTAACTCAAGGCACTACCAATAAAATTGAAAAAGTAACGCCTGATGAAGCCATTAATCATTTAATCAAAAATACTTTAAATCCCAAACTAGATACTGCTTGGGATAAAGTAATTCCAGTTATA
>JAQUCY010000095.1 GCA_028685975.1 Acholeplasmataceae bacterium
AAAACGTCGTTCTAAAGCTTGGTCTTTTTCAATATATTTACGATATTCATTTAAGGTGGTTGCGCCAACGCAGTGCAGTTCGCCTCTTGCGAGCATTGGTTTTAACATATTAGAGGCGTCCATTGCCCCTTCGGCTGCACCAGCCCCAACAATCGTATGAATTTCATCTATAAATAGAATGATATCCCCATCAGATTCTTTAATTTTATTTAAAACAGCTTTTAGACGTTCTTCGAACTCTCCTCTAAACTTAGCACCAGCAACTAGACTTGCTAAATCAAGTTCATAGAGTGTTTTACCCTGTAAACTAGCAGGAACATCTTTATCAACCATTCGTCTTGCTAAACCTTCAACAATGGCTGTTTTACCGACACCAGGTTCACCAATTAAGACAGGATTATTTTTAGTTTTTCTTAAAAGAATTTTAACCATTCGTCTAATTTCGTCATCTCTACCGATAACAGGATCTACTTTACCGTCTTTAACAGCTTGGGTAATATCTCTTCCGAATTTCTTTAAAATATCTTTATCGTTGTTGTAATCTTCCATTTGTGGGAACATACTTTTCACTCCTTTGGCACTCCTAATGATTAAGTGCTAATATTATTATATCACGTTTTTTTAGAGTGTCAAACAATTGCAATATTCAATCAGTATTTTTTAAAAAAAGTATTATTATTTATGGTATAATGATTAAGCATTAAGGAGAATACGATGATAATTAAACAAATATTTATAGGGCTAATCCTAACTACATTAACAATTATATTAAGTGCTTGTGATAAACCTGTTTTAGAAGTTCCTAAAGTACCAACTAATCTAATCTTGGAGAACTCAACAATCAAATGGGATGAGAGTGAGCACGCATCTACTTATCAACTATTTTTAGACTCAGTTTCATATGAAGTAGAAAACAATGAATATGATTTAACACCACATGTTAATTTATTTACTGATCATGTTGTAGAAGTTTATGTTAAAGCGAAAAATACGGAAGGTTTATCTAACGCCTCTAATGTCCTAAGAATCACTTATCAAGAAGGTTTTATATTAGAAGAAGATATTGAACCAGTTATTTTACAACTTGATACACCGACAAACTTAACTTTAACGAAAGATATTCTAATCTGGTCTAAAGTAAGTAATGCGACTAATTACACTATTACCATTGGTGAAACAGCGGTTGTGGTGGTGTTACCAACAACTAATTTATATGATTTTGAAGAGCTGATTACGACTGATACAGAAGTGAGCATTGTGGCTACCGCTCTAGATTATCAAGATTCTTTAGAGGCTACGATACTGGTTTCCAAAGGGTATGACGGAAGAATTTATCCATCTGGTAAAACACCTATTAAACCTGACAAACTAGATTATATCGATTTTTACTATTTAAATGATTTTCATGGTGCGATTGAACGATCTGAGGGTGAGTTAGGAATGGCCTATATGGGTAATTATCTAAACCAAAGAAGATTAGAAAATCCTAGTTTGTTTTTACTAGCTGGTGGTGACATGTTACAAGGCTCAGCACTCTCAAATTATTATCAAGGTTTGTCTACAATTCAATTAATGAATCTAATGGGGTTTGACGCAATGGCTTTAGGAAACCATGAGTTTGATTGGGGTTTAGAAACTGTTACACAGTATTTTGATGGAAATCAAGATAATGGTGAAGCTGCGTTTCCGTTACTCGCAATCAATGCTTTCAATAAAGGAACTAAAGATCTACCTGATCATATACTACCTTATGTTGTCATTGAAAGAGGTGGTTATAAAGTTGGCATTATTGGTTCAATCGGATCTGGGTTAGAAAGTTCTATTGCCTTTTCAAGAGTAGAACCTTATGAATTTAATGATCCATTTAACGATATAAAAGATACCACTAAATATTTAAGAGAACACGATAATGTAGATGTAGTGGTGGTGATAACACATGATTTTGATGAGTATTTAAACTCTAACCTTGCCAATCTAACCGGTTTAGAATCAGTTGATGTTATTTTTACCGCTCATAGACATTGGAATGAACTAGATTTTATCAACAATACCATTATCATTCAATCTGGGGCAAATGGAGAATTTCTAGGTCATGTTAGACTCGATATGAAAAATAGAAGTAATTCGACTTATCAAAACCTTAATTATCATGAAGACTTTAATACATCTGATCCCATTATTCAAAACCAAATTGATATGTATAAACTAGAAACAGATGAAATCTTTAATGAGCCAATCATTCAAAATGGATCAAGTATCTATAGTGATGATTTATCTAATTGGTTAGCTAACTTAATGAGAATTAAAACAAATTCGGATCTTGCATTACATAACTATGGGGGAACAAGAGATAACCTTAACTCAAATGAAGCCATTACATTAGGCAGATTATATGATTTATTCCCCTTTGATAATGTGATTAAAACAGTCTATTTAAGTGGAAGCGAAATTAATTCTTATATATACTATAACAGTCAATATAACGCTTATAGCACAGAAATCTCTTATTTTGAATCTAATACATTATATAAGGTAGCGACAAATGATTACGTGTTTGACTATCCTTCAAATCCATTTAAATATGGAACTAATCAAGAGAATACAGGAATTTTACTTAGAGATTTGATTAAAAGTGAGTTAGAACTACAAGCAATTATTTATTCAACCTTTAGTATCTATAACCCGATTCAAACCTTATTTGTTCCTGAAGTGTCCTATTTCAACAAATTTGAGCTCATAAATTAATTGACAAAAACGCTATATCTCGTTATAATGATATAGCGTCAAATAAGGCCCTGTAGCCAAGTGGTAAGGCTCGGCACTGCAACTGCCGCATCGTCGGTTCAAATCCGGTCGGGGCCTCCAAATGAGCATAGTAATAGATCTGGTCCGGTTAATCCGGAATTTCCGGGTCTTTTTTTATCTTTTAATATCGTTATAAGTAATGTGAATCAACAATAATTAAAATTACAAAAATATGAAAATATATAATTTTAATATTTATCTTTAACAAATTACTCTGTTTGGGTCAAAAACAAGACGAAAAAGTCATTTTCGTGTATATTATTAAATTAAAAAAGTCGTTTTCGTGTATTTAATGGTTTACAAAAAAGTGATTTTCTTGTA
>JAQUCY010000024.1 GCA_028685975.1 Acholeplasmataceae bacterium
AAAACAGTCTAACCGATGAAACTGTTAAAAAGGTTAGATATCCGTTAGATATAGATAAACTGTTTAAAGAGCTAAGAAGTGAAGGTTTATTAAATTAAAGTTAGCAACTCAATACTTGAACACAGAAGAGAAAAAACATAAATTGACTATCAATGAAAAAAAATGTTATAATAAATTCATAAGAATTAAGACTTAAAGTATTTTTGATAATTAATTTGAATATTTATTTGTAACGCTCATACAAAATAAAAATTAAATATAATGGAGGTATATTATGAATTTGACAGAAGTAATAATATTGATTATCTCCATTTTGCTAGCATTAGTTGCTGGGACTTTAATTGGATATTTTTTACGTGTAAAACACCATGAAAAATCATTAGAGAATAGCAAACGAGAAGCAGAAAACATTATTGAAGAAGGCAAAAAAGAAGCTGAAAGATCAAAAAAAGAAAGCATTCTTGAAGCCAGACAAGAGATTTTTAACTTAAAGCGTGATTTTGATAAAGATGTAAAAGAACGAAGACAAGCTGTTGTTGACTTAGAAAATAAAGTTAACAATAGGGAGGATCAGTTAAACAAAAGATCGGCCAATTTAGATAAACGTGAAGAACATATGGCTTTTAAAGAAATTAAATTGGATGAGAAGAAAATTGAAATTGATAAATTACATAGCAAAGTGGAAGAGATTTTAAAAGAACAAGAAGATAAATTAATGGAAATCTCCGGTATATCTGTTGAGGAAGCCCAAAAGATAATTATGGATCGTGTCCGAATAGATATGGCAGATGAAATTAATTTATACATTAAAGAACAAGAAGAACAAGCAAAACTAGAAGTAGATCAACGAGCGAAACAATTATTAACATTAGCAATTCAAAAATATGCGAGTGAAACCACTACTGAACGTACAGTAAGTGTTGTGAGCCTTCCAACCGAAGAGATGAAAGGTCGTATTATTGGACGTGAAGGTAGAAATATTAGAACCTTTGAAGCTTTAACAGGGGTAGATTTAATTATTGATGATACACCTGAAGCAGTCGTACTTTCTGGGTTTGATCCAGTTAGAAGAGAAGTCGCTAAACGATCATTAAGTAGTTTAGTAGATGATGGTAGAATTCATCCAGGAAGAATCGAAGAAGTTGTTATTAGATCTCAAGCTGAGGTTGAAACATTTATTCGTGAAGCGGGTGAAGATGCCGTATTTGAAACGGGTGTCGGTAGAATGCACCCAGACCTAATCAAGTTATTAGGTAAATTGCATTTTAGAACGAGTTATGGTCAAAACGTCTTAAAACACTCAATTGAAACTGCCTTTTTAGCGGGTAAATTAGCCGCTGAAATTGGTGAGAACGAAGTTATTGCCAAACGTGCTGGTTTACTGCATGATATCGGAAAAGCTGTTGACCATGAAGTTGAAGGTTCTCACGTTGAAATTGGAGTAAACATTGTTTCAAGATACAAAGAGCCAAAAGAAGTTATTGATGCGATTGCCTCACACCATGGCGATACAGAAGCACATAGTATTATAGCTGTTTTAGTTGCTGCTGCTGATGCATTAAGTGCCGCTAGACCAGGTGCTAGAAGTGAGTCCATGGATAACTACATTAAACGTCTTGCAGCCTTAGAACAAATCAGTAATTCAGTTGAAGGTGTAGAACGTTCATATGCAATTCAAGCAGGTCGTGAAATTAGAGTAATTGTTGAACCTGATAAGGTTGATGACAAGATGACATTCAAGATTGCTAGAGAAATCAGAGAACAAATTGAAGCAAACTTACAATACCCTGGAACGATAAAAGTTACGGTGGTTAGAGAAACAAGAGCGACTGACGTTGCAAAATAATACTAAAGGGGCAACATGCCCCTTTAATGATATTTAAGAGGTGCAGGATGAAAATATTATTTGTGGGAGACATATATGGCGAGGCAGGTAGACACTATTTTAAAGAAAATCTACCGCTTTTAAAAGAGACTTACAAACCAAATTTAATCATTGTCAATGCCGAAAATAGTGCTAATAATGGTCGAGGTATTACTGACAAATATTATAAAGAACTGATGGAGTTGGGGGTTAGTTCCATTACGATGGGAAACCATGTTTGGGGTCAAAAATCATTAGTTAACTACATTGATAATGCACATATTTGTAGACCGGCTAATTACAATGAAGCACCAGGAAAACAATTTGATTTAATTAACTATAACGGTAAAACGTTAATGGTCATGAATTTATTGGGAAGAACCTTTATGGATGCGAATCTTGATAACCCGTTTCTATTAGCGAAGAGGCTAATCGAGACAGTTAAACCTGATTATTCATTGATTGATTTTCATGCTGAGGCTACTAGTGAAAAAGTAGCATTTGGACATTATTTAGATGGGATAGCTTCGGTAATTGTAGGCACCCATACGCATGTTCCGACTGCGGATGAAAGAATCTTACCAAAAGGCACATTATATATTAGTGATGTCGGGATGACAGGCCCACTAAATGGAATTATTGGGGTTAAAAAAGAAATTGTGATTAATCGGTTTTTAAATGGATTTACGATACCAAATGAGGTAGAAGAAGGAAAACGACAATTAAATGCGGTTTTAATAGATTTGAATCAAAATTCAATTAATCGAATCCACATAGAAGAATAAAGGGCGGTTCGCCCTTTTTGTTTGAATGAACTATATTTTTATAGTATACTAAATTAGGTGATAAAAATGAGTAATAATATTGATGTAGAAAAATATTTTAAACCAAACTTAAAAGATGCCAAAAAACGAAAAGGCGATGCCGATTATATCGCTTTTGAATTAGAAGATGAATTTCAAGGAATTGGACATGGCAAAACCTACCGTATTCAAACTTACGGTTGTCAAGGTAATGAAGCTGATAGTGAAATCATGGCAGGTATTTTTGAAGATATGGGTTATACCTTAGCGTCTGAAGAAACGGACAGTGATGTTATCTTATTGAACACTTGTGCGATTCGAGAAAATGCTGAAGATAGAATTTGGGGCGAGTTGGGCAGGTTGAAAAGTTTTAAGAAGCAAAATCCAGATTTATTAATTGGACTATGTGGATGTATGGCTCAAGAAGAAGGGGTAGTTTCAAAAATCTTAAAGAGTTATCCTTATGTCGATATAGTTTTTGGAACACATAATATACATAAGCTTCCTTACTATATAAAAAGTGCAATGTTCGATAAAGAACGTGTAATTGAGGTTTATTCTTATGAAGGTTCAATCGTAGAAAATTTACCAAAAATAAGAGCCCATAATTTTAAAGCTTGGGTAAACATTATGTTTGGTTGTGACGAGTTTTGTACCTACTGTATCGTTCCATATACAAGAGGTAAAGAACGTTCTAGAAATAAAGATGAAATTATTAAAGAAGTTCAAGAGTTAGTCAGACAAGGTTACCAAGAGGTGACTCTTTTAGGTCAAAATGTCAATGCGTATGGGAAAGATTTTAAAGATTTAGATTATACGTTTGGTGATCTTTTAATGGACTTAGATAAAACTGGCATTCCTCGAATTCGGTTTACCACGTCTCATCCAAGAGATATTGATGCTAAAACAATTGAAGCCTATAGAAATGCAAAACATTTGATGCCCCACTTACACTTACCAGTTCAAAGTGGTTCAAATAGTGTTTTAAAAAAGATGAATCGTCACTATACGAAAGAACATTATCTTAATGTCATTAACGCTCTTAAAGAAGCCAGACCAGGAATTAGTATTACCACTGATATTATTGTAGGCTTCCCGACGGAAACAGAAGAAGACTTCAAGTTAACATTAGATTTAGTTAATGAAGTTGATTTTGAGGGAGCTTATACGTTTATATTTTCTCCAAGAAGTGGTACACCAGCGGCTTCATTTGAAAATAACATTACTGAGGGTGAACAAAAAGATAGACTTCAAAGGTTGAATGCGGTCGTTAATGCGGGTTATCTAAGAGGAACGGAAAGATTCTTAGGAGACATTGTTGACGTACTTGTAGATGGTTTTTCTAAAAAAGGTGATTCAATTCTAGCAGGCTACTGCGCCCACAACAAATTGGTAAATTTTAAAGGCGATGAATCCATGATTGGTAAAATCGTTAAAGTAAAGATCACAGAAGCAAGAACATGGTTTTTATTAGGTGAACACTATGAAAGCTAAAGAGGAATTGTTTAAACTAATTAAAGAAGATCCAATGGTTGTTGAGTACCAAAAGCTAGAAAAGATTGTCAATAGTGACAACAATTTAAAAAAAACTGTTGGAGAACTTTTTGATATGCAACAGCAAATTGTTCAATTAAAGTACATAGATAAACTTCAAATGGCTGAAAAACTTGAAAATGAATATAATGTAAAAAGAGCTGTGATTGAAACCAATCCTGTCATTCACAATTATTTGATTTTACAAGATGAAGTTAATGAGCTTTTAAAATCCATTAAAGACATTATTGAAGACGGACTCCAAATCGAAAAATAATCGCTGCAGATACTGTTTATGGAAAAACAGCAAATAGTGGTGTTTTACTGATTGATTATTGTAAAAATAATCATTTTAGTGTATGATTTATATAAAGTGAGGGATGTATATGACAAAGTTATCAAAAGCCAGTTTTGTTTTAATCGATAACCAGGAAATAAACATTGGCGAATTTGTAGAAAAACTTGTAAATTTACCAGCAGATGCTACGGTGGATTTTTTCAAAGAAATTGGTTTAATGATTCCTAGAGAAATTAGAATACGTGTTTTAAAAACGGTTTTAAATCCATCTGTAAAGAATAAGATGATTGTTGAAGATAACTTATCTGATGAAGTTCAATACCGATTAGGTTGGTATGATAACTTTTCAGAAACGCAACTCATCAACTTATTACCTCAATTTAATGATGATAATTTAATTAACAAGTACTTAGATGAACTTTGGTTAAATTTATTGTCATATATAGTTTCCAAAAAAGTGAGTGAATCGGATACATTAAAACTTTATGAACTTTCACAAAAATATCAGTATGAACCATTTTTTGATGTAAAGGATTTTAATAAGAAAATTGATGTTTTATTTTATGATAATCCAGATGAAATTGACGGGTTATCCGTTGATGTTTTTAGACCGGTTTTATTTAAGAGTTCTACCACGGTTGAAATAAGAGAAATTGGTGAAAAATACGGAGTTAAAGTTCCAAGAAGAATTAAGAAACAAGAACTTGTTGAAATAATCAAACAAGAACTAAATGATAGAAATCAATTAACACCTGATGAAGAAGCTAAAATAGATAAAATGTCAGTTATTCCTCTTCAAAGATATGCAATAGATCATGATATTAAAGCCTCTATTGAACTGAAAAAAGAAGAAATCATTGAATATATCATTAAAAATGCAAAAGAAACAAAAGAAAAATATTTTATGCCAGACAACCCTGGGATATATGAATCAATTCAATCATCCAATTCAACTGAACCTTTAACAGAACCACAGAAAGAAGAAATAGGACATTCTGAAGAAAAACCGATTTTGGTTGAACCTGAAGAAGATAAAACTTCTCAATTAGTAGAATCAACCGATTCAGTTCAAGAAAAAACGGATGTATTAGAAGAAATCTTAGAAGAAGCTTTCACACCGCATAGTGATAAAGAAGAGTTGTTTAAACTCGAAGAAAAATTCTTAGGTAGTGATGCTGAACTTTTAGAGAAAATTGTTGATTTAGAAATTGAAAATAAAAAGTTAAAAGACTTATTAAAAGAATCCCAGGCATTGCACGTCAAAGAAGATAGCGAAACCTTAACTTTAAGTGCTACACACCATGTTCATGAACATCATCATTATCATCATTATATGGATGAAGATACACATGAGTGTCATTGTCATGAAGAACATGACCATGACCATAATCATCCTCATGATCATAAAACGGAGATAGATATACACTTAGAGGATTTAAGCGATAAAGAACCTGTTATTTTATTTCCATTTAAAACAACAGTAACTCAAAAACAATTTTCACAAATTAAAGAAAACGAAGCAAAGAATATTAAGAATAGAAAACGAAAACTTAGTAAACTAGAACCCGTTCCGGTATCGTTTATAGATTCTGAATAAAAAAGGATGTGTATCATGGGACAAAAATATACCCCTATGATGGAACAATATCTCGAAATTAAAAAGGACTATGCGGACAGCTTAGTCTTTTTTAGATTAGGAGATTTTTATGAACTTTTTTTTGATGACGCTATCATTGCGTCCAAAGAATTAGAAATCGCCTTAACTGCTAGAGATGCAGGTGCTAAAGATAGAGTTCCAATGTGTGGTGTGCCGTATCATAGTGTGACACCTTATATACAAAAAGTGATTAATAAAGGTTATAAGGTAGCAATTGCTGAACAAGTAACTGAACCAGGAAACGGATTGGTAGAAAGAAAAGTTGTTAAACTGATTACGCCGGGAATGATTATTGATGATGGTATACTTGATCAAAAAACTTCAAATTATATTGGCGGTATTTCTCAAGAAAGGTTATTCTTTTCATTAAGTTACGCAGATATTTCAACGGGCGAGATTTATTTAACCAATCCCTTAAGAGAAAACGAATTATATAAAGAAATCGAAAAACTAAATTTAAAGGAAGTTGTATTAACTTCTGATTTATGTCATGTTGAAAAGAAATTAAAAGGTTTAGTTTTGGTGTCAAAACATGATGTTTTAGTTGAAAACCATCCGCTTTTAGATAATTTAGATGGTATAAAGAAACGGTCTGTAGGGTTGTTGTTAGGGTATCTATCAAAAATTGAAGTAAGAATGTTAGATGCTTTTACAACCTTGAAAATTTCACAAGAACAGACGCATTTAAAACTTGATAAAAATAGTATCTCTGCCTTGGAATTAACTTGTTCAAATCATCCGAAAGATCATAGTTTATTTAAACTTTTAGATAAAAATCAAACGGCTATGGGATCGAGATTACTTAAAAATCAAATAGAAAATCCATTAACAGATATTAATCAAATTAATGAACGATTGGACTATGTAGAAACTTTAAATCAAAACTATAATCACAGAATTAATTTAATCGAAGCTTTTAAAGGCGTCTACGACTTAAAAAGAATTACCTCTAGAATTGCCAGTTTAAATAGCAGTCCTAAAGATTTATCACAATTAAAACTAACGTTAAGTAAGATACCTAACATTATCGAAGCACTAGAAGCTTATAATAGTGATAAATTAACATCATATGCTCAAGAAATTAATCCTCATACATTGTTGTTTGAGACATTGGATAAAGCTGTTGTTAATGACCCACCACTAATTATCAAAGATGGGGGTATCTTTAAAAAAGGGTATCACGAAGAATTAGATAACCTAAGAGATGCAGAAAAACATGGCAAAAAATGGATAGCGAAATTTGAATCAGAAGAGCGAGAAAAAACAGGGATTAAAAATTTAAAGGTTGGGTTTAATCGCGTTTTTGGTTATTTTATCGAAGTCACAAAAGGAAATTTAAACTTAGTAAAAGATGAATTTGGTTACATTAGGAAACAAACACTTGTTAACTCTGAAAGATTTATCAATGAAGAGTTAAAAGAAAAGGAAGCATTAATCTTGAACGCTTCTGAAAGAAGTATTGAATTGGAATATGAATTATTTATTGAATTGAGAGAATTAGTATCAAACTATGCAAACTCTTTACAAATTTTAGCTGATAAGATAGCCTTTTTGGACATGATGTTAGCTTTTAGCATAGTCGCTACAGAAAATCATTATGTCAGACCGCTTTTAAGAAAAGAGAAAGAGGTTTATATCGAAAGCGGAAGACATCCGATGGTAGAACATTTTAATAATACACCATTTATTGAAAATGATATCTCAATTATTGAAGGTGGTATTCTTTTAATTACTGGTCCTAATATGAGTGGTAAATCAACTTATATGAGAATGTTCGCAATTATTGTCGTGATGGCTCAAATTGGATCATTTGTTCCAGCGAAAATAGCAAAACTTCCTATTTATGACGGAATTTATACCAGAATTGGTGCCCAAGATGACCTTACTAGTGGTCAATCCACTTTTATGGTGGAAATGACTGAAACCAATGAAGCACTTAGAAGCGCTACTTCCAATTCACTTTTGATTTTTGATGAAATTGGTAGAGGTACAGCCACTTATGATGGGATGGCACTTGCTCAAGGAATTATCGAATATGTTCATGAAAAGGTGAAGGCAGTGATGATGTTTTCCACCCATTACCACGAACTCACTCAACTAGAAATATCCTTAAAGCGCTTAAAGAATATTCATGTCTCAGCGGTTTTAGATAAGGGTTCATTAGTCTTTATGCATAAAGTAAAAGAAGGTCCAACCGATAAATCATATGGGATTAATGTAGCAGCTTTAGCAAAATTACCTAAACCACTGATTAATAGAAGCCAGATGATTTTAGACCACTTAGAAGTGGACAAGAAAAAGGAAATTGATTTAAATTTATTTAATTTTGAAGAGGATGAAGAAGCACCTATTGTAGATTATGCAAATGCATTTGTAGCGAATAAAATTAAAGAATTGGATATTGATTCTTTAACTCCAATCGAAGCTTTATTGTTGTTGAAAAAGTACCAAGATGAATTAAAGTAGGGATAATATGATTGTTAAATTAGATGAACGTATTAGCAATATGATTGCGGCAGGTGAGGTTGTTACAAGACCTGCTAGTGCCTTAAAAGAAATAATCGAAAATGCAATCGATGCTGGTGCGACAAAAATTGATATTGATATACTGGACAGTGGTTTAAAAGAAATGAAAGTTACTGATAATGGTATGGGCATGGGTTTAAATGATTTAAAGAAAAGCTTTGAAAGACATGCGACCAGTAAAATCAGAACCGAATATGACTTAGCCCATATCTTTACGCTTGGATTTAGAGGGGAAGCAATCCCCGCTATAGCCAGTGTATCTAAAATGACAATAAAGTCCAAAAAAGATAATTTTGATGGTAATTTAGTTACTTATGAAGGTGGTCGTTTTATTGAGGTAAAACCAGCGGCTTTGAACAAAGGAACAATGGTTATTATTAACGACTTATTTTACAATGTACCTGCCAGATTGAAATATATTAAGAGTCCACAAACCGAACTCGCTAATATAATGGAGGTTTGTGATTCGTTTATTCTATCAAACCCGAAGATAGCTTTTAAAGTAACTCATGAAGGAAAGACTTTGAGACAATCTTTTGGACATGAATCTTATAGTGAATTGTTTAAAATTGTCTTTGGTGGGTCAGCGGCAAATAATTTACTAACAACCAATATTAATCAAGACCAAATTGAAATAACAGCTTATTTGGGAAGTCCTGATTATACTAAATCTAGAAAAAACGATATCATTATTATCTTAAATGGAAGAACAATAAAGAACTATTTATTATCAAATGCGGTTGTGGAAGGCTATCATACGCGATTAATGACCAATCGATATCCAGTTGCAGTCGTGGACATTAAGATGGATATTTCATTAGTGGATGTTAATGTCCATCCTCAAAAACGAGAAGTTAAGATACAAAATGAATATCAGCTAGCTTCTATGATTCGGAATATGATTAGAGAGTCATTTTCGAAATCAACAAAGAATGTTTCGACAGAAACTGCCACTTATAAACAAATTAGTGGATTTGATTATTTGATTAATGAATTAGAATTAGATTATCAGGAAGATAAAACAGAAATTTATCAAAAAAGTGGTGAAAAGCTTCCCGAAATGGATTATATTGGTCAGTTTAGTGGTACTTATTTACTATTTCAAAATGAATTAGGTTTATATTTAATTGACCAACATGCCGCTGCAGAACGGATTAGGTATGAAATTTATTATGATAAATTAGGCACTAAAAGTCCGGTTAAAGCCCTATTAATTCCAGAATTATTTGAACTTAGACCGACTGAAGAAAATTTGATTAAGGAAAATTTAGAAGCACTCAATAATATTGGCATTACTTTTGAACCTGCTGGACATGAAGGCTTATTTTTAAAGAGTTTACCAATATGGTTAGAAGATGAAGACATTCATGATTTTATACAAGGTATTCTCATCTCACTTGAACATTATAAAAAACTAGATTTAAAAGACTTAAGAGACAATTTATCTAAATCAATCGCTTGTAAAGGGGCAATTAAAGCCAATAAGGCTTTGAACAAGCATGAGATACATCATTTAATTGAATCTTTAAGAGAAACGAAGAACCCATATTATTGTCCCCATGGAAGACCAATAATTGTTTATTTTTCTAATAGTCATATTGAACATTTGTTTAAGAGGATTGTATGAAAAAAGTGGTTGCGATTATTGGGCCAACAGCGGTTGGAAAAACAAAGTTATCGATAGACATCGCATTAAGATACAATAATGAGATAATTTCTGGTGATTCGGTTCAAGTTTATAAAGGCTTAGATATTGGCTCTGCGAAAATTACTAAAGAAGAAATGCGCGGAGTTAAACATCATTTAATCGATATTTTAGAACCCACTGAAACATATGATGTCAGTCTCTTTCAAAAAAATGCGAGAGAATTAATTAATCAAGTAAAATATCCAATGATAGTTGGAGGAACAGGTTTATATATTAAAGCTGCCTTAGATAACTATGATTTTAGTGGTGAAAAACGTGATTTTGATAGTGAAGACCAATATTCCCAGTTAAGTAATGAAGAACTTTATGAGATATTACTTAAAAAAGACCCTAATAGCAGTCTTAAAATTCATCCAAATAATAGACGTCGTGTATTAAGGGCGATTGCGTTAGCTGACAATAAAAAAAGAAGCGATCGTATTTTAAAAGACGAACCAATTTATAATTACAAATTATTTTATTTAACACTTCCTAGACCTATTCTTTATGATCGAATTAATAAAAGAGTTGATTTAATGATAACTGAGGGGTTTATAGATGAGGTTAAAGCTTTAAAAGAAAGAAACATTTATTTAAATATTTTAGGGTATCGTGAACTGTTTTTATATTTAGATGGAAAATCCAGTTTAACAGAAGCAATAGAAGAGATAAAAAAGAAGACGAGAAGATTTGCAAAAAGACAAGAAACTTGGTTTAAAAATCAAATGAATAGCCTAATGATTGATATGCAAAATCCAGATAAAGCTTTTAGTGATGTAACAACCATTTTAGATCGGTTTTGGGAGGAATAATGAAACTATATTTAATTGGAATGCCACTTTCTGGGAAGAGTATCATTGGACAAGAGGTCGCCGAACAATTGAATCTTCAATTTGTTGATTTAGATCATGAAATTGAACAAATTTATCAAACATCAATTGAAGATATTTTTAAAGAAGAGGGTGAGGAAGCTTTTAGAACTTATGAAACCCTTGTTTTAGCTAGTTATAAAGATAAGGAGAATCTTGTGGTTTCTACTGGTGGAGGGATTATCAAACGGCAAGTAAATAAAGCTTTAATGAATGGGCTAATTATTTATATTGATACCGATATAGAAATTTTAGAAGAGCGTGGAAATCAATCATACAAAAGACCCCTTCTTCAAAAAACATCTTTATATGATTTATATAATGAAAGAGTTAGTTTATATGAAGCGTTTAAAACTCACAAGATTGAAAATAATGGTTTAGTTGAAGAAGCGGTAAATAATATCTTAAAGATTGTGAGAACTGAAAAATGAAAGCATTAATAATTAATGGACCTAATTTAAACAAACTAGGACAAAGAAATAAATATCAATATGGAACCAAAACATTAGAAGACATTTATCAACTTATTATTGATAGTTTTGAATCGATTGAGTTTGATTTTTATCAATCTAATCACGAAGGAAGTATTATAGATTTATTACAAAACTTAGATAATTATGATTTTGTTGTTATTAATCCTGGTGGATTGGCGCATACTAGTGTTATTTTAAGAGATGCGTTTGAACTAGTTAGTATTCCTAAAGGGGTTTGTCATCTATCCGATATCCAATCAAGAGAATATTTTAGACGGGTTGATTATTTAAAACCATTGGCAGATTGTTATATTTCAGGGCTTAAAGAACAAAGTTATATTAAAGTAATTGAAGAGTTAATTAAACTCTGTTCAAGTAAAAAGTTTCTAATCAAATATTAGATACGATTGTTTTTATTTGGTAAAAACAACAATAATTATTCTGACAAAAGCAATAAGTATAGCATATTTTTGTAGTAGGTAAAGAGAATCTATGATACTAACAAATTAAAATCCAAATAAAATAAATACAGCAACTCAATACTTGAACACAGAAAGTTAATTAATAAATTCTTCACTAATTGAGTTTTTATGATATAATTAATAAGGCTTAAGGAGGTATATTTATGATATCAACAGCAGATTTTAAAACAGGATTAACGATTTTATACGATAATAATTTATTTCAAATTATCGAGTTTCAACATGTTAAACCAGGTAAAGGTGCAGCATTTGTAACATCAAAATTAAGAAACTTAAGAACTGGCGCAACCATTGATTACACTTTTAGAGCAGGTGAAAAGATGGAACAAGCTAATATTGAAAAAATAAAAATGCAGTATATTTACCCAATGGGAGATATTTATGTTTTTATGAACACTGAAACATTCGAACAGGTAGAAATTCCACTTTCTCATATGGAATATGAATCGAAGTTTATTTATGAGTCTTTAGCGGTAGATATTATGTATTATAATGGCGTGGAAGTCTTAGGTATTATCTTACCTGATAAAGTTTCACTAACTGTAGTAGAAACAGTACCAGGCGTCAAAGGCGATACAAAGACCAATGCCATGAAAGATGCGATCATGCAAACAGGTTTATTAGTTAAAGTACCAATGTTTATATCTGAAGGGGAACAGATTATTGTTTCCACTCAAGATGGATCTTACGTATCAAGAGATAACAAATAAGGTGAAACTCACCTTTTTTCTTTGTTTGTGTGCTGATTAATTAATCACAACCCACATAAAATATCTCCTTCATTTTATAGACTTTATGGTATAATTGAATAGGTGATTTAATGAGATTAGAAAAAGTATTAGCTTATAGTGGCGTTGCCTCAAGACGAAAAAGTAAAGAAATCATTTTAAATGGTGAAATTAAAGTTAATGGGGTAGTAGAATTAGAGC
>JAQUCY010000025.1 GCA_028685975.1 Acholeplasmataceae bacterium
GGCGTAAGTGGATCGGGTAAATCCAGTTTAGTAAATGAAGTCTTATATAAAGGACTTCATAGAATGTTATATCGTGGTAAGGATGAACCGGGTTTATTTGATGAAATAAAAGGTTATGAATCCATTAAAAAGATTATTGAGATTTCTCAAAGCCCTATTGGTAGAACCCCTAGAAGTAATCCAGCTACCTACACAGGAGTATTTGATGATATAAGAGATTTATTTGCGATGACCAATGAATCTAAAATACGGGGTTATAGTAAATCGAGATTTTCCTTTAACGTTAAAGGGGGACGCTGTGAAACTTGTAAAGGTGATGGCGTCACTAGAATCAGTATGCACTTCTTACCGGACGTATACGTTAAATGTGAAGTTTGTGGTGGAAAAAGGTATAATAGAGAAACACTTCAAGTGAAGTTTAAAGGTAAAACCATCGCCGATGTATTAGATATGACAGTTGAATACGCCTTAGAATTTTTTGACAACGTACCGAAGATTAAAAACAAACTTCAGACCATTTATGATGTCGGGTTAGGTTATATTCAATTAGGCCAATCTGCTACAACATTATCTGGTGGTGAAGCTCAAAGAGTAAAACTTGCCAGTGAACTATATAGAAGAATTACCGATGCATCACTATACATTTTAGATGAACCCACAACCGGTCTTCATTCAGATGATGTGAATAGGTTAATGCACGTTTTAAATCAAATTACGGATGAAGGTGCGACAGTCATTATCATTGAGCACAATTTAGATGTGATAAAAAGTGCTGATCATGTGATAGACTTAGGTCCTGAAGGTGGTTTGTTAGGTGGTTTTGTTATTGCGGAAGGCACACCTGAACAAATAGCCAAAGTACCCGAATCTTATACGGGACAATATTTAAAGAAGGTATTATAATAAATGAAAAATGAAGAAAATGATAAGAAAGATCCTTTAACGGAAGAAGAAAAAGAACAAGCGAGAAAAAAGCTTGAAGAAGAACTATATAAAGCGATGGAGAACGATGAAACGTTTCAAAAGCGTAAACGATTCGCCTTGATGTTTTCTTATGGACTTAGTTCAAACCTATTGACACACATATTATTATCACTAGTGGTTAATATTGTGATGTTTAGTGTTGTTATAGGGATTACTCAGTTAGGATTAATTCAAGATCACTTCATTTATTTGTTATGTATCGTTTTGTTTACATTCGTTGAGATATCGATTAAAATAACTTTAAGAAAGTTAGTGCCAGCCTTATTGATTAGAAGTTTAGGAATTGTTGATTTAGTAATTGAAGTATTATTATTTTATAGCATCTTTGAATTACTTGAAGGCATCGTTTTCGACCATGCCTATAAACTATTTATTTATGTACTATTGTTCTCAATTTTAAGATTTATGGTTAGTTATTATATTAGAAAGTTCTTTTACAGTAAGAAAAGAGGGTTATGATGAAAGCAATTAAAGTGATTCAACTCGCAAAAGAGAATGATTTAAAAATTTTTGCCGGAGAAGCTGGATTAGATAAACCAGTCAAAGAGGTTATGATTTCAAGACCAGGGATTGAGTTAGCTGGTTTTATGGAGTTTTTTGATCCAGAAAGAGTTATCTTAATTGGTTCAAAAGAGGCGTCATTCTTAAAATTATTAGATGAGGTACTTCAAGAAAAACGTCTCACTGAAATTTTCAAATTAAAACCCCCAGCCCTTATTTTTTCTACGAATGTTGAGATAAAAGATATTTTCATTAAGTTAGGTAATAAGTATAGTGTGCCTATCTTAAAAAGTAAGTTACGAACTACTGCTTTAAATTCCAAGTTATATAGTTATCTTCAAGAAAATTTGGCCAAAAGACAAACGGTTCATGGTGTTCTTATGGATATAAACGGTATGGGTACTTTAATTATTGGGAAGAGCGGGATTGGTAAATCTGAAACAGCCTTGGAATTGATTAAAAGAGGACATATGTTAATTAGCGATGATAGAGTGGATATCTTTCAAAAGGATGTAGGGACCCTTATTGGGGAAGCACCAAAGATTTTAGAAAGATATTTAGAAGTAAGAGGAATTGGGATTATTGACGTTGTTTCAATGTTTGGGATAGGCTCATATAGAGAATCTAAAAAAGTTAGACTAGTGGTTGAACTAGAAAAATGGCAAGAAAAGAAAAACTATGATAGACTTGGTTTAAACACCAAGACAACAAAATACTTTGATACTGAAGTACCAATTGTGACGATACCAGTATTACCGGGAAGAAACGTTGCATTATTAGTCGAAAGTGCAGCCATGAATGAGAAATTAAAATATCTTGGTTATCATGCAGCATTTAATTTAACCAGAGAAGTGATGAGGAATATAAAAGACAATGAACAAGAATAAAAATACCAACGATAATAAATTTACAAAACATTTTTTAGCCTATAAAGAACCATACACCATCGGAATTGGTTTCGTGCTATGGTTTATTATGCTATTGTTAATTGCGACTCTAGGTCAAACACCACCATTTGAAAAGAATGCTCTTGAGTTTGGTTCTCTAAGAATCACCTGGTATGCAATCTTTATTCTAACCGGAATAATCTTTGCGGTTATATTGGCCATCAGAGAAGCAAAGTACTTAGGATTAGATGTTAACCATCTTACGGATGGAATATTAATTGCCGTTCCACTCGCAATCATTGGGGCAAGATTATACTATGTAATATTTGATCCTCAAGGCTATGCAGGATATAAAAATATTGGTGATGTGTTTAATATCTCTGGTGGTGGTTTGGCTATTCATGGGGCAATTATTACAGCCATTATCTTTGTTGTCATTTATACGAAGGTAAGAAACATGAATATCTGGTCACTATTGGATATTTTAGCGCCAGGGTTTTTAATTGGTCAAATCTTAGGACGTTGGGGAAACTTTTTTAACCAAGAAGCGCATGGTGGTCCAATTTCAACCAATACTTATAATTTCTTAAAGGTAATACTACCTAATTTTATCTTAGAAAACATGAATATTGGAGGAATCTATTATCATCCGACTTTCTTATATGAAGGATTATGGAATTTGGCTGGGTTAATCGCAATTCTAGTTGTAAGAAGAAAGAGAATCTTTAAACTCGGTGATTTGATTGGTTTATATTTAATATGGTATGGATTAGGAAGAGGTTTATTAATTGAACCATTTAGAACTGACCCATTAATTATATTTGGTTTAAGAGTTAATGTTATCTTTTCATTAGGCATCTTTGTGGTAGGTGGTATTGCCTATATTATCATTAAAAACCTCTTAAATAGAGATATTCCTTATTACTTAGATGTTGTCAAAGAAAATGTAGTTTTAGTAGAAAAAGAAAAACAAGAAAAGGCAAAACAAAAGAAACAATGATAGACACAATTCTCTTTGATTTAGATGGGACACTAATAGATTCCAATCAACTAATTATCGATTCTTTTAAGGCAGTGTTTGATAAAGAATATCCGAATCTTGAAGTAAGTGAAACCGAATATGTTAGTTTTATTGGACCTACCTTATGGGAAAGTTTTGGTAAATATGAAAATGATCCAGTTAAAATAGATGCTTTAGTGGCGTTATATAAACTCTATAATAAAAATAAGCATGATGAGGCAATAAAGCCTTTTCCTAATGCTGTAAAATTACTTAAAACACTTAAACTAAAGGGTTATAAAGTCGGAATTGCTTCCTCTAAAATGCATGAAGTGGTTAAACAAGGTTTAAGAATTTCGGGACTATTAGATTTTGTCGATGTGGTGGTTGGGATGGATGATGTAACCTCACATAAACCAAATCCTGAGGCATTATTAAAAGCCCTTGAATTATTAGGTGGTCATAAGGCGATTTATATCGGTGATCATCCCAATGATATAAAAGCTGGTAAAAATGCCAATATGATCACTATTGGGGTTGGTTATACTTGGCACTTAGATAAGTTAAAAGAGTCAAATCCCGATTATTTAATCAATGATTTAATGGAGGTTTTGAACTATGTATGATTTAATTATTATTGGTGCAGGCCCTGCAGGTATCACCGCAGGCATATACGCTAAAAGAGCAAACCTAAAAGTAGCAGTAATTGAAAGAGGCGCTCCAGGTGGGCAAATGGTAAATACTTCAGAAATTGAAAACTATCCAGGTTATGAGAAGTTATCTGGGGGTGATTTATCATTAGCGATGTTTAATCACGGAATGGGTTTAGGGGTAGAATATATCTTTGATGAAGTTAAAATGGTTATTAATGGTCACATTAAAGAAATTGTTTTAAATAATTCCATTATCAAAACCAAAGCCGTTATAATTGCAACAGGGGCAAATCCGAGAAAACTCGGATTAAAGCATGAGGACGCATTATCCAGTAGAGGTATTAGTTGGTGTGCAATCTGTGATGGACCAATTTATAAGGGCGAGGATGTTGTTGTAGTAGGGGGCGGTAATTCCGCTGTTGAAGAAGCAACCTATTTGGCTACACTTGCGAAAAACGTCACAGTAGTTCAAAATTTGGATTCATTAACAGCAGATCAAAAAGCAACTGAGTTATTACTTAAAAAAGATAATGTTAAAATTCATTATAATTCAGTGGTTAAAGAATTCTTAATCAATGAAGATGACTCATTAAAAGGGGTTAAGATAGTTAACAAAGATGATGTTGAAACAGATATACCAGCAAGTGGTGTCTTTGAATATATCGGTCTTAAACCTTCTACCGAAGCATTCGTTGATCTAGGGATTTTAAACAAGTATGGCTATATTGAAACCAATGAATTCATGGAAACAAAACTAGCTGGAATTTACGCAGCTGGCGATGTAAGAGTTAAACAAATAAGACAAGTTGTGACTGCGACTAGTGACGGTGCGATTGCTACTCAAAATGTATTAAAATATTTAGAAACGTGGGAATAAAATGACATTTGCGAGAAGTGTAAAAGAAGAATTAACAAGAATAGATTCATTAAAATCAATGAAATTAGCTGAACTTTCAGCTCTTTTACATTTGTCTGGAGAAGTTGTTTACAATAAAGAAGGGTTATTCATTGAATTTACTTCTTCAAATATTGCCATCACAAGGCGATTTGTGAGTTTGGTAAAAGATTTATATGACTCTGAGGTTGAGTTATTTAAAAAAGAAGGCTCTAATTTGAGGAAGTCAGGGATGTTGGTAATTATCAAATCTCAAACAAAACAAATAGCGAATGAACATAGTTTATTAGATGATAATACCTATAATTATGATTTGTTAACCGCATCTAATGAAGAAAAACAAGCTTATTTAAGAGGTGCCTTTTTAGCAAGTGGATCAGTAAACGATCCGATTAAACCAAATTACCATTTAGAAATCTTTACAAAAAGTAAAAATGAAGCGATTTATGTTCAAAGATTAATGAACCACTTTGATTTAAATGCTAAGATAACAAAAAGAAGAAATGGGTTAATTATTTATATAAAAGAAGCAGAAGCAATCAGTGAATTTTTAAAAGTAATTGGGGCCTATGATTCAGTCTTTAAATATGAAGATTTAAGGATACAAAGAGATTTTAATAATTCAATTAATAGAGTAATTAATTGCGAGATTGCTAATGAAAAGAAAACCTTGGATGCCGCAAATAATCAACTCTTACAAATAAAACTAATTAAACAATATAAAGATATTGATACACTGGATCCTAAAACAAGGGAAATTATCTTGTTAAGGGAAGAAAACCCTAACAGTAGCCTTAATGAATTGGCGATGGCTTATGAACAAAAAACAGGCGATAAAATGAGTAAAAGTGGAATTAACCATCGGCTAGTTAAGATTAGAGAACTTGCTATGGACATTGTTGAACAAATTAAAGAAGATCAATAGAAACATATTAACCTTGTATATTGTAGTCAAATTAGGTATAATTAAAAAGATGTGAAGGAGAATTGACATGTCTAAAAATAGCAAGCAAACAAAAACTTACAAAGGCAAAAAAACAACTCCCCAAAAACAACAAAAACCAAAGGTGAGTAAATCACTTTGGATTACCTTAAGCGTTGTTTTATTGTTTGGTTTAGTTGTTGGAATATATTTATTTATGGAAAGTTTTAATAATGAACCCGAAGTTAACCGTTATGATAATATTACGCATCTTAAATTAGAACAATTCCAAGCATTATTAAGTGAAAATAAAGAACCACTTAAGGATATTGAAGATGAAATTAAACATGATGTGTATGTATTTGTTTATAACGAAGATTATGATGTTTGTACAACTTGTGCTGACCTTGAGAGCATGATCACTGAAAAAGCTTTAAAAGAAGGTAGAACGTATACATTCTTTGTCTTAAATTACACAGCCTACCCTCAAATTAAAGAAGAGCTTTCAACGAACTTTTTACCCGGTATGCCTGTACTAGTTCATATTGAAGGTGAATCAATTCTTGAAGGTAACGTTTATACAAATAAACTAGAGATTCAATCTGCATTAAGCATATTATAATTAAAAGGGTCTTTGGACCCTTTTAAGACGATTTTAGGAGGTTATATGAATAAAGAATTAATAAGCGAAGTATCAAAAAGTCTACAAGTAAAGCCAGAACAAGTAGTGACGGTTTTAAATTTACTTGAAGAAGGAAATACCATTCCTTTTATTGCCAGATATCGTAAAGAAGTTACTGGTGGTTTAGATGAAGAACAGATAGGTGAAATTCATAAAGAATGGAGTTACGGTGTTTCTTTACAAAAACGTAAGGACGATGTCATCCGTTTAATTGATGAAAAAGGTTTAATGACAGAAGAGTTGTTAAATCAAATTAACGCATCTACTAAATTGGTTGAAGTTGAAGACTTATACAGACCGTACAAAGAAAAGAAGAAAACCAAAGCAACCGAAGCGATTAAGAATGGATTAGAACCATTTGCAGAATGGATTAAAACATTCCCAACAGAAGGCAGTTTACAGGAAGAAGCTTTAAAATATTTAAACGAAAATGTTAAAAATGAAGCAGAAGCGATTCAAGGAGCAAAATTTATTATTGCTGAGCAAATTAGTGATAACGCTGAATTCCGTAAGGCATTAAGAGAATTAATGACAAAAGATGGTGTTATTACCTCAAAAGCAAAAAAAGAAGCTGCTACACTGGATGAAAAGGGATTATATGAACAATATTATGATCATTTTGAAAAGGTATCTACGATTCCACAACACAGAGTATTAGCAATGAATCGAGCGGAAGCTGAAAAAGTGATTACTGTTACAATTGACGTTGATAAAGATCAAATGCAAGCTTATCTTGAAACCAAAATTATTGGTGACCATCAATCATTGGTTAATCATGAAGTGAAAGATGCGATTGCAGACTCTATTAAACGTCTAATTTATCCTTCAATTGAAAGAGAAATTCGAAGTGAACTAACTTCTAAAGCTGAAGATCAAGCAATCGAAGTTTTCGCTGTTAATTTAAAAAATTTATTGTTACAACCACCAATGAAAGAACAAGTGGTTTTAGGTATGGATCCAGCCTTTAGAACAGGGGTAAAATTAGCTGTTGTCAATCAGCAAGGTACTGTTTTGGAAAAAGGTGTTATTGAACCACATGAAAAGTATATTGGTGAAAAAGGAGCCGCTTCTAGAATTCCAATTAGTCAAAGAACAGTAGTTCAAATGATTAAGAAGCATAATGTAGACATTATTGCGATTGGGAACGGAACTGCATCAAGAGAAACAGAAGCATTTGTTTCAAATTTACTAAAAGAATATAATTTGCCTACTAAATATGTTATTGTTAATGAGTCAGGCGCATCGGTTTATTCAGCGAGTGAAATTGCGAGAAAAGAATTCCCAGACTACAGTGTTGAAGAAAGAAGTGCAGTTTCGATTGCACGACGTCTTCAAGACCCACTTTCTGAACTGGTTAAAATTGATCCAAAATCGATTGGGGTTGGTCAATATCAACATGACGTTTCTCAAAAGAAATTAAGTGATACCCTAGATATTATTGTCTCTAACGCCGTAAACAGTGTTGGTGTTAATGTAAACACTGCTTCAGAATCTTTATTGAACTATGTATCTGGTTTTGACAAACGTGTTAGTGAGAATTTAGTTACGTATCGTGATAAAAATGGCGCATTTAAAAATAGAAAAGAGTTAATGAATGTACCTCGCTTAGGCGAAAAAGCCTTTGAACAATCAGCTGGTTTCTTGAGAATTACTGATGGATCTGAAGCATTAGATATGACTTCAATTCACCCAGAAAGTTATGAAGCAGCTAAAAAAGTGATGGATAAGTTAAAACTCACACCTGAAATGATTGGTAAACCGATGGCACAACTTTATGTAGCAATACTGACTCACCGTGAGAAACAAGCGATGATGGAAGAGTTTTCGATTGATAAATATACACTTGAAGATATCCTAGATGCGTTTGTTAAACCTTTAAGAGACCCACGTGATGAATTTAGTGCACCTCAACTTAGAAGTGATATTCTCAACTTAGAAGACCTAAAAGAAGGTATGCAGTTAGAAGGGACCGTTAGAAATGTGGTTGCTTTTGGCGCATTTGTAGATGTAGGGTTACATGAAGATGGCTTAGTACATATATCTAAGATGTCAAAATCATTTGTTAAAGACCCTTCGACGGTCGTTTCAGTTGGAGATGTCATTAAAGTATGGGTAATTGGAATTGATAAAGTTAAGGGGAAAGTTTCTCTTTCGATGATTCCCCCTCGATAATAGTAAAAGTACTGATAATTTCAGTACTTTTTTCTTTTTTTGGTTGACTAAAAATGTTAAATACGGTATCATATAATAGCGTATTTGGAGTAGTACTCAAGAGGCTGAAGAGGCGCCCCTGCTAAGGGTGTAGGTCGACCAAAATCGACGCGAGGGTTCAAATCCCTCCTGCTCCGCCATTTACATCTTTTGTTACCTTTGGGTAACTTTTTATTTGAAAAACCGATCTGTACCAGTAGTTTGTTAATAAGTTCCTATAGAAAATCAAGTTATTGTTTTTGTATATACGGTAATAAAGCCTTAAATAAAATACTTAAAAAATATTTTAAATTTATACTTGCAAAAAGACTTTGTGTATAGTAAAATATACAAGGCTTACAAATTGGCCGATTGGAGAAACGGTTAACTCACATGCCTTTCACGCATGCATTCACGGGTTCAAATCCCGTATCGGTCACCATCTCTCTCTTTAGTTGTCGTATGACAACTTTTTTTTATTTTCGTATAGATAAAACCAGTTAATTAATAGTGCTCTTTAATCGGACAACATGATATTTGTAAACGTCAAAAATTAACACCTATTATGAAAAAAAGAACCACCAGCTTAAAACCGCTGGTGGTTTTTTATTGGCGGGTGTACTCCCCTATAGGCGGAAATTGGAGTGTTGATTACTCATTCACTAAACTTCTTGGAATAGTATCACTGTAGGGCACTAAATCTTTTATTTGCTTCGTTTGAATATTACTCTAAATATTTAGACACTTGTAAGTTGTTCATCTTAGAGGTTCTAATAACGGAGAAAATTATTGTCGTTGATTTGGCCCAAACGTAAGAATCAGAGGCCATAAACACTTTTCTATTAATAACGAAAGGCCTTACGGCACGTTCAGCTATATTATTCGATATTTCGATATGACGATTCTCTAAATAAGTGAATAAATCTTCCCATAAAACCTTGTATAATTAACCACTTCAGTCTCATTTATAACAAAATGTCTAAAAACCTCATGTATCCTCTATTGCCACTATCGAATAATTGAATCTTGGAAAATGATTTAATTTCTTTACGATCTCTTCTTTAAGTAGTAAGTTCATTCTTACATATTTATCCTCTATAATTGAATTTTCCTCATTTCTGTTCTCTCTTTTCTTTTGTTACTATAAAGAACACCCTAACTTAATAGAGTGTTGATTTTTGATGCTTACAAAAAATCTCATTAAATGCGATTAAATATGTTATAATACAATCACGTTAAGTGCTCTATAGGGGGCATTTTTTAATGAAAAAAGAAAAAAGGGGTTAGATGTAAGAAAATGTCTAAGTTTAGTAAATTAATTCCTGGAATAATTTTGAGTTTAGGTATTGCCACTGTCGCAATATTAATAAACAAAATACTTCCAGTGGATTTAATTGGAAGTGCTTTAATTGCTTTGTTGTTAGGGATGTTGTTAAATCCTATTATCACAAAATAAAGTGGCTTTGCTGAAGGTATTGATTGGAGTTCAAAAATAATTTTAAAGTTAGGTATCATCCTAGCTGGTATTACCTTAAGTTTCACACAAGTAGTTGAAGCAGGTAAGTATGCATTAATATTATTAGGATTCACCTTTTTAACAGCTTATGGTGTTGGTTATATTTGTAAAAAAGTTTTTAAAATTAATTGGAAATTGTCAAATCTACTTTCTACTAGCACAGCGATATGTGGTGGGACTGCTGTAGCAACTTTAGGACCTGTAATTGAAGCAGAAGATAGCGAAGTAGCTTATGCTTTATCAGCTACTTTTATTTTTGACTTATTAACAGTAATTGCCTTTCCTTGGATAGGAATGTTCTTAGGAATGAATGATACAGTTTATGGGTTATGGGTAGGGACCTCAGTTAATGACACCTCATCTGTTGTAGCAGCTGGTTATGCTTTTTCAGAAGCGGCTGGCGCATTAGCGATTATAGTAAAATTAACAAGAACGTTATTCATTGTTCCGATTGTTCTTATTTTCTCGTGGATTCATTCTAAGGTAAAGAATAAAGAAAATGGTCATAGAGAAACTGTTAAAATCAAAATTAAAGAAATATTCCCGTGGTTTATTTTAGGATTTCTAGTTTTTGTGGGGATTCGTAGTTTGGGGATAGTATCTGATTCAACCGTTAATGGAATTTCGTTAACTTCTAAATTCTTTATGACAACAGCGCTAGGGACAATCGGCTTAAAGTCAAGTTTTAGTGAAGTGAAGAATGTTGGGGTAAAACCAATGCTTGCGGCGGTTATTATTGATATTTCAGTGGTTCTAGTTTCAATCCTAGTTTTATCAATCATATTTTAATAGACTTAAATACAGAAAATCACTTGTCGTCAAGTGATTTTTTGTTATAAAATGGCATATAATCTTAATTATATAATTTATTTTAGATCTTAGGTTATTTTGCGCTTAATGTTTCTTGCATATTCAATTGAATCATAAATTACTTTAATGATTCTTCGGTATAATTCATCTTTAAGAATTACGTCTTCAACTAAATAATCAACGTTAGGGTTGTCGTTAACTTCAATAACATATACTTTCCCGTCTAACTCTTTTAAATCAACCCCATAAAACCCATCACCCATTGCTTTACATGCCTTTAAGGCCGTGGAAACAACATGTTTTGGAGCGTCTTCAACTCTAAGAGAGTCAGCATCCCCCATTAGATTACGTTTAGATTTAGATTGCCAGTTAATAACTTGCCAGTGATTTTTAGCCATATGATATCGGCAGACAAAGATTGGTTTATTATCCAATACACCCACACGCCAATCATAGGCACTTTGAATGAAGGCTTGAGCAACAATGAGTTCTGATGAGAGAAAAAGTTCAGTAAGTTTGTCACTTAGTTCCTCTTTGTTATTGACTTTAAATACGCCCATTGAAAAAGCACTGTCAGGTTGTTTTAAAATGATTGGGAAATTAAGGTTGGTGATAAGTTCATCGAGATTTGTCTTTTTACTGACAAAGAATGTTTGTGGGATATTAATATCTAGTTTATTCATGCTTTCAGTCAAATAGAGTTTATTGGAACATTTTAAAATGGACCAAGGGTCATCTATGACAATTAAGCCTTCTGCATAGGCATATCTAGAAAATTGGTAAGTATAATCATTAACGTTTGTTGTTGTTCTTATAAACAAGGCATCAAACTCAGCGATTCTATGGTAATCATCTTTTGTAATAAATTCAGTATAAAACCCCATCTTATCAGCAGCTATCTTAAACTTAGACAAAGCTACTTTATTAGAGGGAGGATATTTTTCTTCTGGGTCTACCAAGATTGCTAAATCATATTTATAGTCTTTAAACTTGGAAATATTAAAATGTTTTTGATTAAAGTAGTGGATAGCTGCCTCTTGAATAAAATCATCTGTTTCAACATCTGAGATAGGAATAACTTTAACATTTTCAATTTTCCAATACAAGCCTTTAGAAAAAGTAAAAACAATAAATGGTGATTCAAATAGTTGATATAAAGATTTGATTAATCGTTGATACTTTTTGATTGGCGTATGGCCGAAGTAGGACACGATTGAAATGGTATTAGATTTGATATCCTTTAGTGTGCTTTGTATTTGATTTAAAGCTTCATCCCCAATTGATTCAATGATTAATTGATCCGAAAAGTCTCTTATGGTTGCCACATTTGGAATTACTCTTTGGAGTCGCGCTGATGCAAGAAGTGACACATAATATCCTAATGATTGATAATCATAAGAGGAGCATAAATTGAATATTCTAAGACCTTTCATTTTTTGAAATTTTTCATTGGTGATATAGGTTTCTGGATTGATAATGACTAGATTAGGAATATTATCTAACCAAGGAATTTCTATATCCGTCACAACAATGTTTAGGCTTGGTTTTGAGGTAGTTAAACTCTCGGGATGGGTTTCTAGCCACATTCGATAAGCAGGTTGATTTTCACCATAATAGTTATTTAGTTCTTTAACAACCTTAAAACCAAAGTGTTCATAAAATTTAATTAATGAAAGATTGGTAGCGTCGACTTCTAAAGTTAATTTGGGAATGATGTCCTTTCTTGTATATTTAATTAAATGATGCATGAATTTTTTGCCTAAACCTTGATGTTGATATTCAGGTTTTATGGCAACAGAATATACCCGATAACTATTCTTATATAAAAATAAGATTGCGTAACCAACAATTACCGAATCAATCGTTCCTAAAAAAACTTTTTGATGTTTAGAAACAATACTGTTTTTAAGTGATGAAATAGACATTTGTCGTGATTCATCAAAGGTTAATTTTTCTAGGTTATAAATTTCATTTAAATCGTGTAAATCGGCTATTTTAATTTCCATTGT
>JAQUCY010000026.1 GCA_028685975.1 Acholeplasmataceae bacterium
CATTATGAAGGTCGCTCATAATAGAATTAAAATCACCATAAATCATTTTTTCTAATTTTGCCATAATACTCTTCTTTCTGTTATAGTTAATTTAATTATATCATTAATCTAGCCTAAAAATAATAAAAAAAAGAACTCATAATAGAGTTCTATGATTATTTGACTATTCCATTAATTCTAATGCTTCACTATCTAAAATTAAAATTTCTTTATTACTAATTTGTCTTATATATCCACTATCTTCAAACTTACCAAGTTTTCTAGATATAGTTTCAGGAGTCGTTCCTAAATAAGATGCTAAGTCCTTTTTGGTCATGGTGAGTTTTATTGGTGTTTTTGGATGTTTTCTATCATAGAGATTGATTAAATATGCAGCCAGTCTTAAATCAATACTATTTGATCCAATTAAGGTTGTTTGTCTTTCAGTTTTTTCTATTCTTTTAGAAAATTCTTCTAAGAACTTTAGTGCAATAGAAGGATACTTTTTCATTAAATCATCTAGTTTATCTTTTTCAATAATACAGATATCGGTATCTTCCAGAATCTCTGCATATGATTCATGAACTGAGTTTGTAAAAATGCTTGATTCCCCTATAAAATCACCAGGCTTTAAAATTCTGATAACTTGTTCTTTAGAAGATTCACTTAATCGGTAGATTTTAACTTGTCCACAACGAATTACATAAAGCGCTGTTGTATAATCGCCGGGTTGATAAAGAAAATCATTCTTTTTATATGATTTAGAATCTACTAAATTAATAATTTTTTGTAGTTCTGAAGTATCTAAATGATTAAAAATCGGAACTTGACATAAACAATTCTTATCATCATGGAAATGATGACATGTAACATCATTAGGCATGACTTCACACTCCTTTACATAATCATTATAACAGTTTTAACTTTTAAAGATATTTATTCGTATCAAACGTCAATCTCAAATAGCCATAACAACATAAAGGGAAATCTTTCACACCACGCTATTTCATCATGGTTATGATAACTATTAACCAATGTATAGATGTTTTCTGGTCTTAGACCTTTATGTTTTAGTTCACCTTTAACTTGTTCAACATAAATCCATAAATCTTCACGTGTCGAGGCGTCTAAATAAAGCTTTGTGTTCGATAAATTCTCAAAGTTAAGAGATTGATAGAATATTTCTCTTTCCTGAGATTCAAAAAAATGAAACGCTGTAGAAAGAGCACCAATTTTAGAAAATACTTCAGGGTACTTTAACCCAATGTAGAAACTAATCACCCCACCCAATGAACTGCCAACTATCATCGTATTTTTACAATCTTTTTTAGTACGATAATGCGAATCAATATAGGGTTTAAGGGTTTCAACTAAAAATCTACCGTAAAGATCACCTTCAGCTTCATATAATCTTTCCTCATAAGTCACAGATTTAGGGATATACTCATTGATACGTCTATTTGAGTTATCAATACCTACCACAATTGCACCATCGAACTTATTTTCGTCAATAAGACGTGTAATACTTTCATCTATTTCCCACTCTACCAAATAAGAAGTTTTGTTATCAAATAAATTTTGACCATCATGCATATAAATTACTGGGTATAATTTTGTTAAATTATCATCATAATCTTTCGGCATCCAAGCTCTAATGGTTCGTGTTCTTTCATCGTCAAATTGTGGCATTTTAAAATGTTCAATAATATCTAATTTTCCAACAACCGTAGATTTTCTTTCTTAATTTATGTACATATATTTTAATCCCCTTTTAATCTATTCTTAATATATCATAAAAAATATAAACTCGTAAGAAATAAACATATTTTCATTTTGCCTAATAATATTTATTAAATCCTAAACTAAATCATTTCATAAAAGTTAGTATACGATTAAAAAAAATACCTACTTATCTTTGAATGATAAATAGGTATTTTATTAATATTCATTGTATTTTTTACTTTTACCTTTTGATTTCTCGATTGGATATTTCTTATCATTCTTTTTTATTTTCTCTAACATAATTTCTTCAACATCAAGGTGATACTTATCTGCTAGCATATAGGCATATAACAAAACATCTGCAAGTTCATCTTTGATGCCTTCTAGAGATTTTTCTTTTGAATCCCACTGAAACTCCTCTAAAAGTTCACCAGCTTCAATAACTAAAGATTTTGCTAGGTTTTCAGAGGTATGGAATTGTTCCCAATCACGATCATGATTAAATTTTCTGATTGCTTCAAATATTTTTTTATCCATTGTTTTCCTTTCTTTATAAGTCTATTTCTATTTGGTCAATGGCATCGGGTTTTTGGTAAGATACTTTATTCACCTTTTTAGAAACAGGATATACATGCATTTCCGCTAGATATGGCACCAAGGCTTCTTTTAATTTATTGGGATCTTTGATGTTTCTATCCAACCATATTGATTCAGTTTCTTTCGTTAAAATTACCGGCATTCGATTATGAACTGATTTCATTATATCATTCGGTGTTGTAGTAATAATTGCCACAGTATGTATTTTCTTGTTGTCTTTAGTTATTATCGTATTCCATATTCCAGCCATCGAAAATAACTTAGAATCCGTAATAATACGCATAGGTTGTTTGGTCGTTTGTTGCCATTCATAAAAACCATCTGCAATAATGACACATCGTTGATTTAGGACCGCATTCTTAAATGACGGTTTTTCAAACAACGATTCTGCTTTTGCGTTAATAATATTAATCTTTTGATCCTTTGAGAATGAAGGAACAAACCCCCATTTTAAAAGCCCTATTCGATGTTTCTTTCCATCATGTATAATCGAGATAATATCAGTCCCTGGGGCAACATTATATCTTGGTAATTCATAGTCATCTGCTTGATTAATATCATAATTATTTTTCACATACGTTTCTAATTGTTCATGAGAAACCGTAATTGTAAACCTTCCGCACATATTATTTCCTTTTTTCTTATTTATAAATACTGATAAAGTAAGATAGAGCCAATTATCGCAAACACTATATCAATAATACCTAATGTTCTTGCAGCTCTTTTATTTTTTTGTTCAGGGTTATTGGATAACACTATTGCAAGAATTCCAAATATAATACCCGCAAAAAACAAACCTAAAATACCAAACAATAAGGCAGTATTGCTAGTTTCTTCAATATTTTGATTATCAGAATTAACACCTTGATAATAAGGTTGTTGTGATTGATTAATGTTTTGTTTCCTACCGCAATAGGTGCAATATTCTTGATTGATTTCAACTTCAATACCACAATTTGTACAATAAGGCATAATAGTCTCCTTTGTTATCGTAATCTATTCAATTAATTTTATCACACTTGAGTTCTATTAACAATGAATAAAAAAGCTTCTTATTCAGAAAGCTTTTCCTCTAATTCTTGTATTTTAACTCTTAAAGTGGTTAGTTCATCTTTTAGTGCTTCACATTCAGTTTTGGCATCATATACACGTTTACCATCAACTGAAATGAGTCGCATTGGATTCCCTACTACAACACTATTTGGTGCGATATCTTGTTTAATAACACTGCTTGCGCCAACCACAGAATTTTTACCAATCGTAACATTACCTATTATAGTTGAATTCGCGTAAACAACAACGTTATCTTCTATAGTAGGATGCCTTTTTCCTTGTGATTGAACTGAACTTGAACCTAATGTAACACCATGAAATAAAACAACATTTTTACCTATAATTGCAGTTTGTCCGATAACAACTCCAGCACCATGATCTATAAATAAACCTTCCCCTATTTTTGCCCCTGGATGAATGTCAACATTGGTAAAAAATCTTCCTATATTAGAAATAAGTCTCGCTACAAACGTTAGTTTTATCCAGTAAAAAAAGTGAGCTACCCTATACCACATTAATGCGTGAATCCCAGGATAAGTAAAAAATATGGTTAATTTTGTTGGTGCTGACGGGTCATTTTTTTTAGCTTGTCTAATAGTAGCTCTTAATTGTTTAAAAAACATAGTTATTCAAATATTCCTGTTGAAAGATATCTATCACCAATATCAGGTAAAACAACGACGATATTCTTATTTAAGTACTGATCTTCTTTTGCAACCTTGATTGCTGCTGCAAGTGCAGCACCAGATGAAATACCCACAAAAATACCTTCTGTTTTAGCTATGAATCGAGTCATTTCTATAGCTTCTTCACTCGTAATAGAGATTATTCTATCGATTACTTTTAAATTAACAACAGCTGGGATAAATCCAGCCCCAATCCCTTGAATTTTATGACTTGAATGAGTTCCCCCAGCCAACACTTGAGATTCAAAAGGTTCAACGGCAATAATTTCAACATTATTTATTTTAGATTTTAAATATTCACCTACACCAGTAATTGTTCCACCTGTACCAACACCACTAACAAAAGCATGAATATCGCCTTCTAAATCATGATAGATTTCAACTGCAGTTGTGGATTTATGGATTTGGGGATTGGCTGGATTTTGAAATTGTTGAGGAATAATTATGTTTGGATCTTCACTTTGCATTTTTTCAGCCAACGCAATTGAACCCTTCATCCCCAATTTACCTTCAGTTAAAATTAATTCTGCCCCTAAAGCTTTCATAGTTGCCATTCTTTCTTTACTCATTGAATCTGGCATTATAAGAGTCAATTTAATCCCTTTTGCTGCTGCGACAAACGCTAAACCAATACCAGTATTCCCACTAGTTGGTTCAACGAGTCTTGTGTTTTCATTTATTAACCCTCTTCGTTCAAGATCTTCAACCATCGCTAAAGCAATTCTGTCTTTCACACTTGAGAGTGGATTATATTTTTCTAATTTTGCAATAATATTACCTTTTAAGTTTAATTCTTTTTTGATTCTGTTCAATCTGACCATTGGTGTGTTTCCAACGAGTTCAGTATAGTTGTTTGCTACTTTCATCAATATACCTTCTTCCACATAAAATTCTAAAGTAAAGTAGGTTTAATTTCAAACAATATGACAAATAATCTTATTTATTAATTATATAAAACACTTACATCACTAATCATGGTCAAAGTTGACTGATATCCGCCACTCACAATATACCATGCGGCACTATCTAAAACGATAATTCTATTATTTATTGCAGCGTCCGTAGAATTAACTAACACATTATCTAATACACCAATCGATGCCTCACCACCAATAGCACTAGATCTATCAACTACGAAGATTATATTTGGATTTAATGATTTAATAAACTCAAAAGAGATGCTATCCCCATGCGTATTGTTATCCCCATTTCCAAAATTAACATCTGCTGGAATAATCGACAACTCATTATGGATAAATGAAAATCTTGATCCTACGCCATAACCTGTAATAGTATCTCCATTCGTCATAACAATCAAAGCTTTAAAATTAGTGGCTTCCACTTGTGTTTTTAAGTGGTTTGTTTTTGTTTCTAAATCTGTTTTTAAGGGATCAAATAACACTGAATTATTAAATATCAACTTTAAATTATTGAGGTTATGAATGACAGAATTTAAATAATTTGCATTGTCTATCTGCACATTCAATATTGCTACGCCACCTAGTTCTCGTTTTAATTTATCATACGCCCACGCACTTCTAGATGACACGATAACTAAATCTGGATTAAACAGATCTAAATTGTCAATATTTGGTTCAAACAAAGTTCCCGCATTAACTACATCATCATTATCATAATTGTTTAAATAATTTGGTAGGTTTGCTTTTACAACTGCAATCTTTTCAATTCCTAATTTCTCTAAACCGATAAAATTAAATATATCTAAAATACCATAATCAAAGATCGCAATCTTTTTAGGGTTTACGGGAATAACTTCATTAATCAATTCAATTCTACTATCAGTATCATTTTGACTAGCAGCATGAGTAACATTTTGACTTATAGTAATCGTTTCACCCTCTAGATTATTATCCTCAACTATATTACAGCCTGCTAGTAAAGTAATTATCCCAATACTAAGAATTGATAACACTAAGTTCTTCATAAGCTTCATTCTCTCCTCTATGATAGATACAATATCTTTTGCCATTAACTCCTGCAATACAAAAGTCATGATCATATACTGTGTCTAGAACTTCTTTTACCATGATTTCATTTGGATTTCCTTCAATGAATATATTTCCATCTTTCATTAAAATCATATGATCGGAAAACATGGATGCGATATTAATATCATGTAATACTATCACTACCGTTTTTCCTAATTGTTTAACTAAATCTTGTAAAATCAACATCATTTCTACACTATATTTCATATCAAGATTATTAAGCGGTTCATCCAATAAAACATACTTGGTGTCTTGAGCAACAACCATCGCGATATACGCTCTTTGCTTTTGACCTCCAGATAAATGATTAATATTCTTATTTTCGATTGATTTTAAATTTAAAAACCTGATAGCTTCATCAATTTTTTCTTCATCATGTTTCGTTAAAAACCCTTTTGAATGAGGCCATCTACCAAAACTTACTAGTTCTCTAACAGTCAAATTGACTTGAATTTGATTGGTTTGTTTTAATATTCCTAAAATTTTCGAATAGTCGTTTAACTTAATTTTTTGATGATTTTTACCATCAATATATACTTCACCACTATCAGCTTCAAGCAATCTTGATATCACCCCTAATAAGGTTGACTTTCCAGCACCATTTGGACCTATAAGTGCTGTAACCATTCGTTCTTTTATATTTATATTTATATCATTTAAAACAGTAAGGTTGCCATATTTTTTATTTACGTGTTTTATTTCTATCATTTTTGATTCCCCTTTATAAGCATATAAATTAAGTAAATTCCCCCGACTAAATTAATAATTACAGACAGCGAAGCGTTAATATCAAACAATTGTAATAAATACTGTCCCGCAACTAAAAATAATACCGAAAGAATAGAGGTTGATAATAAAAGTGGTTTATGATAACTTTTTTTCAATAGTTCTCTTGAAATATTGACAGTTATTAACCCTAGGAACATTAATGGACCTACTAAGGCCGTAGAAACACTGATTAAGATTGCAATATAGATTAAATTTCTGTTGGTTACTCTAACATAATCTACACCTAAACTTCTAGCCTGGTCTTCACCCAATATCATGACATCAAGATATTTCAAATCTCTGATCATAAAACCTACAACAATTAACATAATTGGGATTGCCAAATACCATAAAATTTCAGTATTCATATTGGTAAGACTTGGCATTGTTCTTGAGGTAATAGTTAAGTATTCATCTGGATCCATAATCATATTAATAAACTGTGTGATGCTAGACATTAATGTTCGTACCACAAGGCCAATCAGCAACAATAAACCGATGTTGTTCTTTCCCTTTCTTAAAATGGTACTATACAAGAAGAAACTTACCAAAACCATAAGTCCAGCCGACAGAATAAAATTCAAATAAGTATTTGATAACATCGGACTAGAAAAACCAAACAAGAAAACAATTAAGGTTTGACTCAACATAAAAGTAGAATCAAACCCAATCACACTAGGGGTTAAAATTCTATTTTGTGTTAGGGTTTGAAATACTAAAGCGGTGATTCCTATTGTTATCCCAACCACTATCATTGCTGCTATTCTAGATGATCTTCTGATTAAACCTCTTGATAGTTGTGACATAGTAATTGAATCAAGTCCAATTAACCATGTAGTCATATATAATCCCACAAAAATAAGTAAGAGTATTCCAAATACACTAATAATTTTGACCTGTTTACTTTGCATAAAGAGCCCGCCTATAAATTAAAAATAAGAATATAATAGACCCAGTAATCCCCATAGTAACCGATACAGGTATTTCGTAAGGATAAATGATAACTCTTGATATAACATCGGCTAGTAATACAAAAACACTTCCAAATAAAACAATATCAAAGCTCGTTTTCTTGGTGTTATCACCATAATATAAAGAAACTAAATTAGGCACTATCAGTCCCACAAAAGGAATATTTCCAACCACTACAAAAATTGCAGCAGTTATCAACGCAACAATAATAAGTCCTATTGCCATAACTCTTTTATAATTAATACCTAAATTCTTAGAGAAATCTTCACCCAAACCAATAATATTAAACTGAACCATATAAATAAAACCAATAACAATAGGAATAACAATGACATACAACAACTCATAATTACCTTGTATCTTTGTTGTAAAACTACCGATTCCAATCGTATCAGCTACCTGTGTTAAATTAAACTGATAGGCTATAAATGTTACAACAGCCTGGATTACAGCCCCAAACATTAACCCAATCAATGGAACATAAACATCATTCTTAAATTTAATTTTCTTTAAGATAAAAATAAATCCTAAACTACCAATTACCGCAAACACAAAGGCAAACAATAGTCTGAATTGAATACTAAAACTACCAAACAGTAATACACCAATTATTAATCCAAGCTTGGCACTATCAGTTACGCCAACGATATCTGGAGAAACAAATTTATTATTGGTAATAGTTTGTAAGATTAGACCGCTGATTGAAAGACCAATTGCGGTTAATATGATGGTAATGGTTCTAGGTAATCTTGAAGTTCCAATCAAGAACCACATCTCTTTATCTAAGCTTATTAATCCTTTAATATTAACATCAGAGACTCCTACCATCAATGAAACTAGCGATAATCCTATGAATAAGATAATCAAAATCCATCTTCTTTTCAATAAAATCCATCCTTTACTAACACGCCTATTATAGTGGTTCAACTATTCCTATTCAAAAGAAATAATAATTATTCTAAATAACTTCTTTTTTCTTTCAAATAAGCGCTAAACTAGATATTTTGATAAATTAACCTAAATACTTGACGTGATGTTAAGTTTAGTTTACAATATGTATGTTAAATATTACATTAACAGAAAGGAATGCAGTTATGACATTCAAAGAAAAGAAATCCTTAGTTTCAATACTCGTATCCACTTTATTAATTATTGCTTATATCATTTTTACTACCCTACGTTATCAAGAAGGACATTTGCCGTTTGATAATTATCAACTGTGGGCAATTACTCTTTTAGCTTTTGGTGGCATCTACATCATCAGTTATATTGTGATCCACATTATTTTCTATATAGTCACTTCAGTATCTATGGCTGTTAAAGAACAAATCAAAACTGGTAAAGTAAATGAAATAGATCTTGAACAAAAGATTAAAACTGAAATGAACGACGATGAGATGGATAAAATTATTTCACTCAAAGCCCAAAGAGTTAGTTCAATAGTAACTTCTTTTATAATCTTTATTGGGGTTGTTTTAATTGCTTTCAATTTAGAAATTGTTTTATTGATAAACATGATTTTGTTTGGCGGGTTTTTAGGAAATATAGCCGAAGAACTAACGAAAATATATTATTTTAAAAGAGGTGTTTCAAATGTTTAAAGATTATGTCATTCATAATCAAATTAGAACATTAAGATTTTTTGCAAATGAAATGACACAATTAGAATTAGCTAACAAAATTGGTGTGTCAAGACAAACCATTATCGCGATTGAATCAGAAAAGTATAACCCTTCTTTGGAACTTGCATTTAAAATAAGTAACGTTTTTAACAAGCGAATTGATGATGTATTTAGTTATGAAAAAACGACCTTAAAGAAATAAAAAACCGGTTATTAAGTTTACTGCTTAATAGCCGGTTTTATTTTGCTTATTAACTTTAAAATAATTTAATATACTCTTTATAGCCTTCTCGTTCCAAATCTTCATATGCAATAAATCTAAGCGCAGCAGAGTTTATGCAATATCTTAGGCCTCCTAAAGCCTTTGGTCCATCTGTGAAGACATGACCTAAATGACTATCTGCTTCTTTGGATCTAACTTCTATTCGATGCATTCCCAAACTAAAGTCAGCTTTCTCCTTAATTAGTGTCCTGTTAATCGGTTTAGAAAAACTTGGCCATCCACAATCACTTTCAAATTTATCTTTAGAAATAAATAGTGGCGTCCCATCTAAAATATCAACATAAAGTCCTTTATCGAAATGGTTCCAATATTCATTATTAAATGGGGGTTCCGTACCATTTTCTAATGTTACATGCTTTTGAAGGTCAGTTAATTTATTAATATCTTTTTTCATGATTATTTATTCCTTATCGAGCAACACCGCTCTTACCGGAGAGGCATCTAAGTCTTTTAGTTTTAATGGTAAAGCGATTAAAGTATAGGTTTTAGGTTTAATGTCTTTTAATCTCAACCCTTCTAGTATTACTACATCGTGTTCCATTAGCGTTTTATGTGTCGGATGACCTGGTTGAGATCGTTCTATGCCTAAAGCATCTAATCCAACCCCTTTAATTTGTTTTTCAACTAAATATTTTGCGGCACTTTCAGCAACATATATAAACTCAAAAAGAAAGTGTTCTACTTCTGAGTTTTTTGTTTTAAATAAGACAAAATCATCTTTTTGAATATCTAAACCTTTAAGATCATCTGCTTCTATCTTATCGCTAATATGCGTCAAATCAATTACTTTAGCAGGTGTTATATAGTTAGATAAAATGGCTTCAGTTGATGTCTTTCCACCTTTAACCATATGTAAATTAAAATCAACATGGGTTCCGGAATGAACATTCATAGTTACATTTGTCTCATAAGCGGTTCCATTATCAAAATTAGATACATTTGTAAAAATGGGTTTCTTATGATCGTAATTTTTATAAACGGTCATATCAGGACTTATGGTAACTGAAATATCATATATTTTCAAAATGAACACCTTCTCTTTCTAAAATTAAATCATATAATTCTTTTGGAGATTTATAAATAGTAAGGGGGATTTGTTTTTTTTCTATATCATTTTTAACTTGATCAATAAATTTCCAACTATTTAAAATTTCATCCCATCTTGTAAATAATGATTTGTGATGCCCATTCATGTCTAAAATCAGTTTTTCATAAGCTTCTGGCATATTACCGACGTGATCACAGGAAATACAATAATCTAGTTCAACTTGTTCAACGTCGTCTTTTAAACCAGGTACTTTTGAATTAAGTCTAAGACTAATTCCATCAAGTGGGGCAATTTGAATCGTTAAAACATTATTTTGAAGTGGTAAGTGCCATTTCTGTTGTTGACTGGATTCTTCAAATTCTATTTCAATCAAAGATTCTTTTTTCTCTAAAGCTTTCCCAGTTAATAAGTAAAACGGAACACCTTTAAATCTTGGCGTGTCAACAAACGCTTTTAAGAATACAAATGTTTCTGTGGTAGAATCACTTGGAATATTAAGTTCTTCCAAATACCCCTCATACTGCCCAATAATTAAACTTTTAGATTCATATCTTAGTTTTTTAAGCACTTCAACTTTTTCATTTTTTAAGTCTTCACTTTGATAACTTAAAGGCACTTCCATCCCCACTAAAGCTAACATTTGAAGTAAGTGTGATTGTACCATATCCTTTAGAGCACCTGATTTATCATAATAGCCCGCTCTTGAAAAAATCGGTTCGTTTTCTTTAACTATTAGTCTTACACTTTTAATAGCATGATTATTCCATGAATTTTCAAATATTTTATTGGCAAATCGGACTGTCAATATATTTTGAATCATTTCTTTGCCTAAATAATGATCTATTCTATAAATTTGCGATTCATCAAAATATTGCCATAAAAGATTGTTTATTTCGGTTGCTGAGTTTAAATCTTCACCAAATGGCTTTTCAAAGGTTACAGATGCCTGAGTATCTCCTTGAATCACTAAATTTGATTTGCTTAAGTTTTCAGCAATATCCTTTAGTAAATCCGGACCAACAGCCAAATAAAATATTCTTCTTGTGTCCTCTTTTGAAATACCACCAATCATTTTTTTTAGCAGTTGATAATCTTTTAGGCTATCAACATCCAATTTAAAATATTCAACATGACGTTTTAATCGTGACAAATCATATTTAATCTGTAAATTATTACCAATAAACTCGAAATATTGGTCAGTATTATAATCTCTTCTTCCGATTGCGTAAATTTTAGTGTCATCTGGTAGAAGATTCTCTTCTAATAAATGGTTAATTGCAGGAAGCAATTTACGAATGGTAAGGTCTCCTGTAGACCCGAAAATAGTAATTATCGTTTTCATTATTATTTTTTATATGTTGTGTGCCCACCGAAATCATTACGCATCGCCGCAACCGCTTTCTCACTAAATTTTATTTTATCTTTTGATTCATATCTGGCATATAAACTTTGGGTGATGACTGGCATTGAAACTTTATTCTTTAAAGCTTCTTCAATCATCCACATCGCCTCGCCACTATCATCTACAACACCTTCAAGTTTCGATAACTTAGAATCTTTTTTAAATGCATCATGAATATATCCCATTAAAGCAGATTCAATAATCGACCCATTATTCCATACTTTCGACAACGCTTCATAATCAATGTTAAATCCACTATGATAGATGCGTTCAAATCCTTCACCTATTGCCTGCATCATGCCATATTCAATCCCATTATGGACCATTTTAACATAATGACCAGATCCAGGTTTACCCACATGTAAGTAGCCATCCTTCACAGCAAGCTTAGTGAACAAATCATCAAGTTGATTAATGACTCTTTCTTCACCACCTACCATCAAACTTGCACCAAATCTAGCACCTTGTATTCCACCAGATGTTCCAACATCAACAAAATCAATTTCATCTGTTTTTAAACTCTTGTAACGTCTTATTGAATCATTAAAATTAGAATTTCCAGCATCTATAATAATATCATCTTTCTTTAAGAAAACTCTAATGTCTTCAATTACCGCTTCAGTAATTTTTCCAGCAGGTATCATTAAATAAACAATATGTTTTTCTTTTTTATTTATAAAGAAATCTTCTAACCTTTCGACTACATTGATACCTTCTTTTTTTGCTTGAGTTCTTTTTGTCTCATCTACATCAAACCCTAAAACATCATAGCCCTGATCTTTCATGTTTAATCCAATATTCAAACCCATTTTTCCTAACCCAATTAATTTAATTAACATTAATAAACCTC
>JAQUCY010000096.1 GCA_028685975.1 Acholeplasmataceae bacterium
TCCTTTATCAAGTAGGCAATATAAGCACTATATATATCATATGATAAGTTAAAAGTAAGATTGAGTTTGTCTTTCTTAACACCGGCCAACAATAATTGAATTTGCTCAATAAAAATGTCTTTTTCAATATTAAAATCTTTAATAATGGGCACTTTAATTAAAAAATCTTTGGTTTTAAATCTTTTAGCTAAATAGATTAATCGTTCGACATCTAAAATACTATAAACATCATAAGTCTTTGTTATATCTAAATAAAGAGGGATTATTTTGTTTTGTTTTAAAAGAGACTCTACTTCATCAATAACTTCTTCACTTAAATCATAAACATTTACATGATTAAAATCTCTTAAAACAAATTTATCAATGTTCAATGACTTGAATAATTCTATTTGGCTATCTAAATTAACAAGCATATCCACATAGGCACTAATCATGTTTACTCACCTCATACATTAATATTCCTCCGGCAACACTGACATTTAAAGACTCGATTCCCTTGGTTTCAATGGTAACATGTTTATCAGCATAGTGTTGAATATCTTTACTAATTCCACTGCCTTCGTTCCCTAGTACTAAAACTACTTTATCCTTTATTTTAATATCTTCAATATTTTCAGCACCATTGACAACACTCATTAAAATTTGATATCCGTCTTCTTTAAGTTTTACTAAAATATCGGTTAAATCCATATTAACTAGATTCATGTTAAACAGAGTCCCTTGAGTCGCTCTAATCGTTTTATCATTATAATAATCAACTGTATCCTTACTTGAAATAACAGTCTTAAACCCAAAGCCTGCTGCGGTTCTAATAAGGGTCCCTAAGTTACCTGGATCTTGGATTTCATCTAACATTAAAATTCGCTTTGAAAAAGGTTTGTTTTCAACTTTTTTCGTAATTGCCAAAGTATCAAAGGGCGTCTGAGTTAATGATAATTCTTTCATTAACGCATCGCTAATTAATGTCCCTTCTTTATTTGGGTTTGAAGTATATAACTCAAGTTCACAACCCGCTATTTTTGCTTCATTAATGACTTGATCTCCATAGATTAAAAAAGTATTTGAAGCATCCCGATACTTTTTCTTTTGAAGTTTAAATAACCACTTAATTTGTTTGTTGTCTCTTGAATTAATCATGATTCATCACATCCCAAGCTTCAAGTACAGTAAAGCCCATTAAAGATAGGTCAATATTAGAATCAGATTTAATCCACCAACTATGTGTATTTTCAACAATTTCGTCAATCAGTGTTTCATAATTTGGAATGTAGTTTTCATACTGTAGTGATTTTTTGATAGAAGGCATTGTAGATGGGCTCTTTGGTACATAAACAGTGCAACAATCTTCAAATGGTCTAATAGAAATATTAAACGTATCAATAACTTGAGAGATTTTAATAATATCTTGTTTATCATAGACCGCTAATGGTCTAATTATTGGAAGTGTTGTGACAGATTCAATTGTTTTCATACTATTTAATGTTTGACTTGCCACTTGTCCAATAGATTCACCAGTAACAATCGCAAGTGCATCTCGCTTAATTGCCAATTTTTCTGCAATTCTAAACATCATTCTTCTCATTACAGTAATGATGTAAGATTCAGGAACGTGAAGTAAAATGGCTTGATGAAGTTTAGTAAAAGGTACCATTAAAACATTAAACTCGTGTTTGGGACTATAAAGTGCAAGTTTCTTTGCAATATCGATTACTTTTTGAGCAGATTCTATTGACGTTAATGGTGTAGACTCAAAATGAATACCTTCTAATTGAACCCCTTGTTTCATCGCAAGAAAACCTGCGACTGGAGAATCAATTCCCCCGGATAACATCAATAAACCATTACCGGCAACCCCAACCGGAAAACCACCTAAACCTTTATGAGACTTTAAATACAAGTAAACTTGATTTTCTCTGATTTCTATCTTTAAAGTATTTTTAGGATTATGTAGGTCTACAATCACTTTATTATTTAATCTTGGAAGTATTTCTTTTGAGATAACTTTCGAGAATTCCTGTGACGTATAAGGGAATGTTTTATCAGCTCTTTTTGTTTCAACTTTAAATGTTGTTTCTTTGTCCAATTCTTTATTTAATAATGTGACGGCTGTTTCAACAATATCATCAAATTCATAAGAACACGTTTTTACAAAACTGAATGAACCAATTCCGATAACACGCATTAAACGTTCTATAATTAAATCCTTTGAAGTATCATTTATTATTAAATAAACTCTATCATGAGTTTTAATCATTTCTACATTTAAATCCTTAATGTTTTGTCTTATTAATCTAACAACTTGATTGATAAATGTTTTTCTATTTTTACCTTTTAACATTAAATCACCAAATCGAATCAATACTTGATCATAATTCATAAAATATCACCAATAGTATTTTAACATATTTTAGCACATTTCATGGTATATTAATTAAGAGGTGTGTACATGGAATTATTATTAAAAAGTGCTGAAGCACTATTTCAAGAATCAAAAAATAATACTAGCTTGCTCGCAAATGCAAGTTCTTTTATTATGGATTCGATTAAAGACTTAAATTGGGTTGGATTTTATCTAATGGAAAATAATAGATTAATTGTTGGTCCATTTCAAGGTAAACCAGCTTGTGTAGAAATTCAAGTTGGAGATGGAGTTTGTGGAAAAGCATTCAAATTAAACAAAGTTTTAAACGTAAAAAATGTTCATTTATTTGAAGGCCATATAGCGTGCGACAGTGATTCAAATAGTGAATTGGTTATTCCACTCGTTAAAAATGATATTAAAATCGGTGTGCTAGATATCGATTCACCCGTCTATAATCGTTTTGATGCTGATTTACAAAGTTTCTTTGAATCCTTCGCCAAACTATTGTTAACTTATTACGAAGAAACTCTGTTCAAGTAAAAAGTTGCCGTAAAACAACAAAAGTGATAAAATAGATGTGCTAAACAAATTAATGACAAATCTTTTGAATATAAGAATATAAGACTTTTTGTCTAACCAATCATATACAT
>JAQUCY010000097.1 GCA_028685975.1 Acholeplasmataceae bacterium
AATAAAATGATTGATGATTTATTCAAAATCATTAAAAACTCAAATAAGACAATTACATATCTAGATTATATGAAAGACTTTGGAATTGAGGATATATTATTGTCTTTTTAAATTAAAAACAACAATTGTCACCAAAGCTCAGTTTTTTTTAATAAAGTCATTTTCGTATACTAAGACTAAGAGATAACTCCTAGTCTTAGTATGCGAAAAACCCCTTAAATAAGACGCCTTTTATAATTACTTTAGGGTATATTTTAGGGGTTTTGATATTAATCAACACTTATTTACATATCTTCATTGTCATCTAATTCTACAAAAGCTTTTTTCATGGTTGGGTTGTTTCTAGTAAGTTTCTTAATGGTTAAGTCTTCTGCTTTATTATTGGCTAGTCTTAGGTTATTCTCACTTGAGATTAGATTGTCTTTAGTCTTTTGAAGATGAAGTATTGTTTTATCTATTTCTTCAATGGCTGTTTTGAACTTTCGACTAGCCAGTTCAAAGTTACGGGAGAATTTGTCTTTAAAGTCGTTTAATTCAAACTCAAAGTTAGAAACATCAACGTTTTGGTTTTTAACTACTGCTAATTGACGTTTGACATCACTAACATTTAAAGCAGCATCTCTTAATATTGTAATAATAGGAATAAAGAATTGAGGTCTTATGACATACATCTTAGGATATCTATGAGACATATCTACTATCCCTTGGTTATAAAGTTCATTATCTATTTCTAGTAAGGATACTAATACAGCGTATTCACAGTTCTTTTCTTTTCTATCTTTATCGAGTTCTTTTAAGAAGTCTTCATTTCTTTTCTTTGTAGAGGTCTCATCCATCTCATTTTTCATCTCAAACATAATGGAAATGATTTCAGTACCATCTGAATCATAATCTCTAAAGATAAAGTCTCCTTTACTACCTGTTTTGGCATCATTATCTTTTTCAAAGTAAGCATTCTTAAAAGCGGTTGCTCTTAACTTGTTAAACTCTATTTCGCAGTGCTGTTCAAGGGTTTCACCAACCATCTTAGTAGATGCCTTCGCTTTTAAGTCTTTATAGAAAGCAATTTGCTCTTGTTTTTGTTTAAGTTGACGTTCATAGTCATCTTTTATAGATTGTTCATGAATTTTCTTGATGTTTTCAGCTTGTTCAAGATCAGATTTAAGTTTAAGAATTCTTTGTTCTCTTTCACTTAATTCCATTTGTTTCTTAGTTTCCACTTCAGTAATTTCAAGACGTTTTTTATTCTCCTCATATTGAAGTTTCGCTTCTAATTGTTCAATTAGTTTTTCTTTATCAGAAAGAATATTCTTAAACTCATCAACTTTCTTATTAAGTTCTTGATCCTTCTTTTGTTCTGTTTGAATTTCAATTAGTCTCTTTTGTTGTTCAATAGAACGTTCTAACTCACTAATTTTACTTTCTAGCTTAATCTTTTCAGATGTAAATTCTGCCTTAAGTATTTCTTTAGTGGTATTCTTTTCTGAGTTTAATTTATCATCAAAAGTTTCAACAACAAGTGCAAGCTTATCTTTTTCTGATTTAAGTGCATCATAATCTTCTTTAAGCCGTTTTTCTAATTCATTAAGCGCAATCTTCTTATTAGCTTCTTCTTGTTCTTTAACACGCATCAATTGTGCATTATATGTTTCATCTTTATTTTCTTTAATCTTATCTAATATTAAAGTATTATCTACTGTTTGAAGTTCTTCTAAATCAATAATATCACCAACAACACCATCTTCTTCTAATCTTAATGTTTTTGGGTTTACAATACTTACCTTTATTTTTGCCATTTTCTTCCCTCTTTCTAAAATGATTAAATTTACTAATTTTATAACAAGAATAACGATTCTAATCTTATAGTTATTTTACCACAGTAAAGAATAATTATTTAACATAACTTTAATTATGTTAAACTTATTATAGAGGTGAATCTAATGAAAATAATAAACTCAAACAATGCTCCAAAGGCTATTGGGCCTTACAGTCAAGCCGTACTCTCAGGTAACACATTATATGTATCTGGGCAATTACCAATTAATCCTATCACAAATGAAATTCCAAATGATGCTTCTTCTCAAACATATCAATGTTTAAAGAATATAGAAGCTATTTTAAAAGAAGCTTTAATGAATCTTAAAGATGTCGTTAAATGTACTGTCTTATTAAAAGACATGAATCATTTTAATGATATGAATAAGGTATATCAAGACTTCTTTAATGATCATAAACCAGCTAGAATGGCTTATGAAGTTTCAAGACTTCCTAAAGATGTATTGATTGAAATAGATTGTATTGCGGTTAAAGAATGATAATTAATTTATTAATTATATTGAAGATTGATTTTAAGTTGGTGTGCTATAATGTTTTTAGGTGATAAAATTGAAAAGACATGAAACAAAATCCGTCAAAGTAGGTAATCTTACTTTTGGTGGTAATAATAAAGTATATATCCAATCTATGACTAATACAGAGACCCATGATGTTGAGGCAACTGTAGCCCAGATCAAACGCTTAGAAGATGCGGGTTGTGAGATCGTTAGAGTGGCAGTATTAAACAAAAGAGATGCGGCTGCATTAGGCGAAATCAAAAGACAAATAAAGATTCCCTTGGTTGCGGACATCCACTTTGATTATAAACTTGCACTAGAAGCGGTTAATCAAGGGGTGGACAAGATTAGAATTAACCCTGGTAATATTGGTTCGATTGAAAAGGTTCAAGCGGTGGTTGATGCTTGTAAATCAAAAAATATTCCAATTCGAATTGGCGTAAATAGTGGTTCAATGATGGACGGTATGGACCCAACACCAGAAAACATGGTAAAAGCTGCCAAATTCCATGTTGATATCCTAGAATCTTTAGGGTTTTATGATATAGTCTTATCCTTAAAGGCAACCAACATCGAAACCATGATTGAAGCCTATAGACTCGCGAGTACTACATTTCCTTACCCGCTACATTTAGGGGTCACTGAAGCGGGTACTGCCTTTGGCGGATCCATTG
>JAQUCY010000027.1 GCA_028685975.1 Acholeplasmataceae bacterium
TCTTATATTCAAAAGATTTGTCATTAATTTGTTTAGCACATCTATTTTATCACTTTTGTTGTTTTACGGCAACTTTTTACTTGAACAGAGTTCTATTCCTAATACCGATTACAGCTATAATTAAGTTTAAAAAGGAACCATTTATCACATTTAATGATTCCTTTTTGTATTATTTTATTCGATATCTTTAAATTTTAACCTTGGTTGTCTGGCAGCCAAAACCTCATCCAACCTTCCAACTACTGTTGTATGTGGCGCTGATTTAACAATTTCTGGATTATCTTTTGCTTCTAAAGCTATTTGTCTCATGATTGAAATAAAGTGATCTAACGTTTCTTTTGATTCTGTTTCTACGGGTTCAACCATTAGTGCTTCATGGAACAACAATGGAAAATAGATTGTTGGTGGATGAACCCCATAATCTAATAGTCGTTTCGCAATATCCAATGTCTTTACCCCTGTAGATTTATCTTTCAATCCATCAAACACGACTTCATGCATACAAACTGTTTCTATTGGAAGTAAATAATCCTCTTTTAATGATTCTTTAATATAATTCGCATTTAATACTGCAAAATTCCCAACGTTTTCTAGATTATTCTTCCCTAGTGTCTTAATATAACTATTTGTTCTTAAAATAACGCTGAAATTCCCATAAAATGTCCCAATTCTACCAATTGAATGTTTTGGGGTATAAAAAGCAAATTCATCATTCTCTTTAACAACAATAGGCCCTGGTAAATATTCTATTAACGCTTTGGTTACTCCAACCGGTCCTGCTCCTGGCCCACCACCACCGTGTGGCGTTGAGAATGTTTTATGAACATTTAAGTGAACAATATCAAACCCCATATTACCAGGTTTTGCATGACCTAATAAAGCATTTAAATTGGCTCCATCATAATATAATAATCCACCTTGGCCATGAACTATTTCTCGTATTTTTAAAATATCTTTTTCAAATATCCCTAAAGTGTTCGGGTTCGTTAACATGATACCAGCGACTTCATCAGACATTAATTCTTTTAAAGATTCAATGTTGACTGTACCATCATGATTTGATTTAACTTCTATTACCTCATATCCAGCAACACTCGCGCTTGCAGGATTCGTCCCATGGGCACTGTCTGGAACGATAATCTTAGTTCGTTTTAAATCACCACGTAAAGTGTGGTATTGTTTAATAATCATCAAACCCGTTAACTCCCCTTGCGCACCTGCAAATGGGGCAAGTGAAAATTTAGCCATCCCAGTGATTTCAGCTAACATACTATCTGTTTCATGAAGAATTTGTAAGGCACCTTGTGAAGCACTATTAGGTGTTAGAGGGTGTAGTCCACTAAAACCTGATAAAGATGCCATTTGATCATTAATTTTAGGGTTATATTTCATCGTACAAGATCCTAATGGATAAAAACCTGTATCAACCCCAAAGTTTTTCATAGATACATTGGTATAATGTCTTACCACATCTGGTTCAGTTACTTCAGGTAAATCAATGTTTTCTCTAAGTAAATGATTAGGTAATTTGTTTAAATTATTTGTTTCATGCTTTAAATCATGACCAACTCTAGAAGGGCTAGTTAGTTCAAATATCAGTTTATCGTACAACATTTGATAACACCTCCACAAATCGATCAATATCTTCTTTTCCATATTTTTCAGTAACAGCGAATAATATTAGATTATCTTTAATATTAAGCCCTGTTAGATAGCCTTTATCTAAAAGTTTTTCTTCTATACTCTTTATATCAAAATTAGCCTCTAAAACAAACTCCTTAATAAAGTTATCATCATGAACAGATTTAAATAATTTTGTTTTCAGCAATTGTTCTTTTAAGTAGTGGCTATTTGTATATGTTTGTTCATTAACAGCTTTTAAGCCACTTGGTCCCATTAAAGACAAATAGATAGAAACCCATAAAGCATTTAAAGATTGATTTGAACATATATTAGAGTTTGCTTTCGCTCGTCTAATATGTTGTTCTCTTGCTTGCAGTGTTAAAACAAAAGCACGGTTTCCATGAACGTCTTTAGTAACCCCACAAATTCGACCAGGCATCTTTCTTGTTAATGCTTGTGTTGTTGCCATGTAACCCACATAAGCACCACCAAATGATAAAGGTAACCCTAAACTTTGTCCTTCTCCAACAGCGATATCAGCTCCAAAGTCTCTTGGACTCTTTAAAACACCTAAAATAGATGGGTCACTATTCATAATAAATAAACCATTATTTTCATGAACAATTTGTCCAATTTCTTCATAAGATTCAATTAAACCATAATAGTTAGGCTGCTGAACAATCAATCCTGCATAATCTGAATAATTTTGAAGGTCAATAATTGATGTACGCCCCTGTTTTTCTTCAACCAATACAACTTCAATATTACGGAATTTTGCATAAGTTTTCACAACCTCAAATATACTCGGGTTGACTGTTTTACTGACTAGAATTTTATCCTTTTTCGTATGACTAGTTGCCATAAACATTGCCTCAGCAGTTGCTGTGGCACCATCATAAACACTCGCGTTAGCGACATCCATTCCCGTTAACTCACAAATATAAGATTGAAATTCAAAGATATATTGTAAAGTTCCTTGGGAAATTTCTGGTTGATAGGGTGTGTAAGAAGTCATGAACTCACTTCTAGAAATCAAACTTGATATCACTGAAGGAATATAATGATCATAAGCTCCCGCACCCCTAAAAATTTGTAAATGCTTATTCTTGTTTGATATTAAATGCATGTTCCTAACTAATTCGTGTTCAGACAAACCATCAGGTAAATTGATGTTTGCACACTTTTGAATTTCATTAGGAATTGGATTAAAGAGACTATCGAGATTTTTTAATCCAATTTTGTCCAACATTTGTTTAATATCTTCTTCAGTATGAGGAAAATATTTAAACATAGCCTTATTCTTTCTTTAAATCTTCTAATTCATCAACATTAAAATCTTTGATTTCAATTATGAATTGTTTAAGCGGATCTTGGTTTAATAGTTCTGGAGAATCATTTAATGCTTCGTTTACAGAAACTACGACACCACCAATAGGCATATAAATGTCACTGGCTGCTTTTACAGATTCTAGTGCCCCAAAAGCTTCACCTTTTTTAAAAGTCTCGCCTACATTAGGTAGGTCGATAAATACGATATCGCCTAACTCAGTTACTGCATGTTCAGAAAGCCCAATAGTTGCCTTATTGCCTTCTACTTTAACCCATTCGTCTGTCTTTGTGTAATATCTCATACTTTCTCACCTCGCGTAATTTTTCTTTATGTATGATTTTTTTCTTAATCGTGACTTAACACGCTTATTTCTAATTTCAATCTCAACTTCATCACCTATTTTATAAGATGAGTCAATTAAACCATTCGCATAACTATCTTTCGTCCCTGGAATCATAAAACCACTGGTTACATATCCAATCCACTTATCTCCATCATATATATCATAACCTTGTCTTGCAATCCCACGGTCCAGTAAAACCATCCCAAATACTTTCTTTTCTGGCTTATTTTCTTTTTCTTTAAGTAGAACTTCCTTACCCATGAAAAAATCCTTTTCAAAGTCAATTGCGAAACCTAATCCAGCTTGAATTGGATTAATATAACTGGTTAACTCATGTCCATATAATGGTAAGCCTGCCTCAAATCTTAGTGTATCTCTTGAACCTAACCCGCAAGCTATAACACCCACACTTAATAGTTTATTAGTCAATTCAACGATATCTTGATGACCACCATAAATTTCAAACCCATCTTCACCCGTGTAACCACTTCTTGAAATGATAAACTTATTGGTTATCTCAAAAGTCATAAAAGGAAGATCTTTAACTTCTAAGACCTTTAAAAGTTGTTCAAACGCTTTAGGTCCTTGAACTGCTATCGCAGAAACTTGCTCCCCTTCATTAACAATCTTAACATCATATTTTAAAATATCATTAACTTTATTTAGGTGATTAAACACTTCATCTTGGTTAGAAGCGTTACAGACCAACCAAATCGAATCACGATTAAATTTATATGCCATCATATCATCAATAGCACCGCCATCTTCATGGCATAAAATTTGATACTGCATACCAAAATCAGCACATTTTGTAATGTTATTGGTGGAAACATAATTTAAGAATTTAGTCGCATCTTTACCTGTTAAACTAATCTCTCCCATATGAGATATATCAAATAACCCCGATTCATTACGAACTACCAAATGTTCCGCAATAATCCCCGAAATATGAACAGGCATAAAGTACCCTCCAAATTCAGTAAAAGTCGCATTTAAATCCTTAAAAGTTTGATACAGTGGGGTAACTTTCGCCCCTTTAGGTACATTATTCATTTTCTTCACCTCGTATTAGATTATATAGTTCTAAACTATTCATACCTTCAATAAAAGCACCAATATCCATTTTATTTAATCTATCTAATAATGATTCATCTAACTTTAATCCCCTAAGTTCATTAATCAAAATCATTAGATTTGGTGCCATACTAAAGAAATCTCCATAAAACTTAATGTCCTTTATCTTATTATTTTTGATAGAAAGATGGATTTCTATTTCCCCATATGGATACTTCTTTTTACGTTTAATATCATAAGGGGGATTATTCCCGTAAATCCATTCTTTAGTTTCAAATGGTTTGCGATATTTTTGTAATTTAACTTCATCCTTAGAGGTCAAAGTATATGTGTTTTTATTTAAATAATCATGTAACTGTTTTCTAAAATCTTCTAAGTCTAACCCTACAAAATCTTTTAAATTGGTTACCCTGCTTCTTACTGATGACACACCTTTGGATTGCAATTTTTCTTTAGATGGATTTAACACTTTAGATAACACCGTCATATCTGTATCATATAATATCGTTCCATGCAATGCTTTACCTAGTTTTGTTTGATAATAGGCATTACCCGAAAACTTATACCCATCAACCGTTAAATCGTTTCTACCAGTAAACTCAGCTTTTATCCCAAACGTTTCTAAAAAATCTTTAATCACGGTTAAAGACTTAATATACATTTCATCCTTAGTCATTGAATTAGAAATAAAACTATATTTAATACAACCAGGATCACTAAATACCGCTCCACCTCCAGAAGGTCTTCTAAATACATCTACCCCATACGCTTCTAAGGCATCTAAATTTATCTCATTTTCTAGTAATTGGTTCTTACCAATAATTACAGCTGGGTGAACATTCCATAAAAAACAAATATCATCATTTAATTGATCTAATAGTTCTAATGAAACACTTTCTAAGGCAAAATAAAAAGGATCATATTGTCTACCAAATTTGGTTAAATCGATATATCTCATTATTCATCAATCACTTTCTTTAGACTATTTACCAATCTTTCAACTTCAAATAAATTTATTGAAGACAATGCAATTCTAATACCTTCAAAAGTTGGTACTACATATACTTTATATTGTTTCAAGGCCTCAGTCAATTTTAATGGCTCTTTTGTTTTGACTGTAACGAAAAAACCATTAATATATGTATAGAAATTGAGTTTCTTTTCAAAACAAAGACCAATAAATTTATTCGCTCTATTGTTAATTAAATTTCTAGCTTGCTCTTGTTCATCTTCTAATGAAGCTTTGTGAATCACCTCATTTAATAGTTGAACACTCATACTATTAGGTGCTCCATAAATCGCTCCAGCAAACATTTTTACCTTTTGTTCAAATAAGGTTACTTTTTCTTCATTTTCATTTAAATATAGCAAAGCTCCCATTCTAAAACCATACACGCCAAATGATTTTGATCCACTAAATGCGATATATATATCAACATTAGAATTATAGGTTTCTAAAATTGGTAATAAAAACTCAAAATATGGTTCACTTGAATAATTCAAGTAAGCCACATCAAATAACAGACTAATCTTTTTAGTATTTGCTTGTTCATTAATCATCTTAGCCAAAGCTTCATGTTCAGCTAGACTCATCTCATAACCTGTTGGATTTTGACACGGATCATTAATAACTACTAAGATTGATTCATTGTTATTAATAATCTCAGTTTTTAATGATTCTAAATCAAAAGCACCGTTTTTTAATAAGTTGTAGGTTCCGATTTGTTTATGAACGACCTCAACAATCTGATCATATTCATTCCATCTAATATTAGGTAATAAAATAGTTTTAGCTTTGTCATATTTAAAAGCCATATAAAGTGCACCCGACCCACCACTTGTCCATGTTGAACCAAGATGATATCTATCCAGCACTTCATCTACTTTAGATCTAAATAAATATTGATATAGACTATTTTTATATAAAGTCCCGCCATCTTGTGGTAAATAGTTCTTCGCAACTACCATGTCGATATCATCAAGGGCTTCTTTAACAGCTTCAAACTCCAATAATTGTCCATTTTCATCTAACAAAACACCCAAAGTCGCATTAATGACTTTAGGGTCGTTACTTTTAGCTTTTTTGGCTTCCTTTGATATTTGTAAAATGTCAACATCTAGATTAGAAAATTCCAACTTCATCACCTTATTTAAATTATATCATATTTAGCTTATTTCTAAAGCGTTTACCAAAATTTTATCACAATCGCTTAATTTACGTAGATAAAGAAAAATCCAACTTTAAACAGTTGGATTTTCAGTGATTTTTTTGGCGTTTTCATAAAATATATAATTAGCATATTGAATACCATATTTACATTTAACACGTTTATATGCTTTCAACAGATTGTTCTTTCGTTTAGTCGTGTCATGAGCGTCACTTCCAACATAATCTGCTATTTTATGTTTTAAAAGATACTTGGTTATTTTGTAATCTTTTCTGATGTTACTAATACCTAGCACCGCATCAGCATTGACTTGAACTTCCGCGAACTTTTTAATCTTGTTATAGTCAGTTACTGTCAAGTAGTGATATCTTTCAATATGTGCCACGATTGGTTTATAACCTTTTACCCTTAAACTATAACAAACTTCTTCAATTGGACTATGGTTAATAGGATCAAATTCAACAAGAACATGTTTTGTCCCATTCATTGTATAATAAATTGGTTTTTTCTCTAGTTCATAAAACCGCATTTCGCGACCCAAATAAATCTTGATTGGTTTATCTTTAATAGCTTTTTTTAACCTATTGAAGTTTTCTTCTACATTTTCAATTGACTTGTTTCTTTTGTTAAAGTGCGGTGTTAATATTATTTCTTGAACATTATTTTTTATTGCCTGATCAATCATTAAAATTGAATCTTCTATCGTTTTAGCCCCATCATCCACACCAAACAAGGCGTGATTATGAACATCAATTAGTTTCATAATAATAGTAGTGATATAAACCTCTTCTTTTTGGTAATTTTACTTGTGTAAACGCAATTCCAAGCAGATTAACATTTTGTCTTTTAAGCGAATCGATACATTCGTTAATCATTGCTTTTTTAACAATGTTGTATCCAACAACATATACAATGCCATCAGCAAGTTTCGAAATAATTAATGCGTCAGCGTTTACTTGAACAGGAGGTGTATCTAAAATGATATAGTCATATCGTTCTTTTAATTTACTAATAAGGTCTTCTAGTTTCTTTGAGCTTAACACATTGTTGACTGCGCTAGTTTTTTGACCACCAACAATGTAATCAAGACCATTTTTATAATTTCTAATTAATTGTTCAAAGGGAATAACATCCAGTAAATAGTCAGTTAAACCGTCTTGATTTGTGTCATTGGCTAATCTATGAATTTTAGGCTTTCTTAAATCCATATCCACCACTAACACTTTATACTTTTGAGACAAAAGATAACTAAGGTTTCCAACTAAAGTCGTTTTCCCTTCCCCTGATAAAGTTGAAGTAACCTGTATTACCTTATAAGCTTTATCAACATTTGCATATTCAAGGTTAAGAACCATTTTTTGAATAGATTCTGTTGTATAAGAGTTTGGATTTTCTTTAGCTTCAATGTAATTATAGTTAGATTTTTTAGCTTTATTTGGTAATAATGCCATGGTTATTCATCCTCCACATTAAATTCAGGGATAACCCCTATGACTGGTATATTTAAATCTTTTTCTATTTCTTCTTTGGTTCTATAAGTAGTACGGCTGAATTCAATGATTAAAACAATTCCTGCACCTACAATAGCGCCTAATAAAAATCCAATTACTAAATATAAAGGTTTATTAGGTGATGCATATCTGCCATCATTCCCATTATTAACAATGGTAAATGTGTTTTGAAGTAACGGTGAAGTAACCCCATCATCTGCTAAACGTTTTGCGGTATCAACCACCTGATTAACAATTGGCGCAGTGATATCTTTATTAAGATCCGTATAGGTAATTCTAATAAAAAGGCTGGTTGTTTTATACGAAATTGATAAATTTGACTTTATTTGTGCACCGGTTAAACCTTCTCCTTGAACACCTAAATCTTCAATCACTTGATCTAATACGACATCTGAAGTAAATAAATAGACCAATGTTTCAACAGCTCTTTGTGACTCTAAAAATGTATAGTTGTTATTAATATCTCTCGCTTGTACAAGCACTTCTGCTGTTGAACTATACTTTGGAGCAACCACATAAAAAGCTAACCCAAAGCCCAATAAAACCCCTAGGACAGTTGATATTGCAATAATGTACCAGTAATGTAACATTGCTTTGATTAATTCCATCAAAGTAAATCCTTTTTCTTCGTGTTCCATAATTTCTCCTTAAAATGTTTATGTTTTATCTTTATCATTATAACTTATTTGTTAATGAATTACTACTTTTTAATAAGTTTTACAGTTTATATCCTCAGATACTCGCTTTTAACTCAAATAATAAATCTCTTAATTCTGCTGCTTTTTCAAAATCCAATTCTTTAGCGGCATTTTTCATTAAACGTTCTACTTCACTAATCTGGTTTTTAAGCTCTTTCGGTGTGTACTTCTTTGGTTTTGCATTATTGTCTTCACCATAAATCTTGATGGAAATATCTTCTCTAATATCTTTTTTAATCGTAACTGGTTCTAAATTATATTTTTTGTTAAAGGATGCTTGAATTTCTCTTCTTCTTTGGGTTTCATTAATCGCTTTACTCATTGCTTCACTAATGTTATCAGCATACATGATAACTCTACCATTTACGTTTCTGGCAGCTCTGCCCATCGTTTGAATTAAAGATCTTTCACTTCTTAAGAATCCTTGTTTATCGGCATCTAATATCGCAACCAAAGATACTTCAGGTAAATCTAGACCTTCTCTTAACAAGTTAATCCCAACTAAAACATCATATTTACCTATTCTTAAATCTCTTAAAATTTGAATTCTTTCTAGTGCCTTAACCTCGCTATGAAGGTAAGCTACTTTTAACCCTAGTTGTTTAAAGTAAGACGTTAAATCTTCACTCATCCTTATCGTCAATGTTGTTACTAAAACACGTTCATCTTTCTCAATTCGTTTCTTAATTTCAGCATATAAATCATCAATTTGACCGAGCGATTTTCTTACCTCAACAACTGGATCAAGTAAGTATGTTGGTCTAATAATTTGTTCAACCAATGGATATGGCTTTTGTAACTCATAGTCTCCAGGTGTTGCTGATAAATAAATCACTTTATCTAATTTAGCATCAAACTCTTCAAATCTTAAGGGGCGGTTATCCAATGCACTAGGTAATCTAAACCCGTAATCAACCAGTGTTTGTTTTCTAGATCTATCCCCATTAAACATACCTCTTACTTGAGGGAGTGTGGCGTGAGATTCATCAATAATCATTAAAAAGTCATCCCCAAAGAAATCAATTAAAGTTGCTGGGGTTTCTCCCTCTTCTTTAAGTGCCATATGTCTTGAATAATTTTCTACACCAGGACATACACCTATTTCTTCTAACATTTCTAAATCATATTTAGTTCGCATATTAATTCTTTCAGCTTCTAACAATTTATTTTCGTCTTTAAAATACGCAATTCTTTCTGCCAGTTCAGTTCTAATTCTTCTTAATGATTCTTGCATCTTTTCTTTATTGGTCATAAAGTGTGTGGCAGGAAAAATAGTTGTAAATTCTACTGTTTCAATGATTTGACCTGTTAAGATATCAAACCATCTTATTTTTTCAATTTCATCTCCGAAAAATTCTATTCTAATCCCATTAGAGTGTTCGTTAGAGGGAACAATTTCCACAATGTCACCTCTTACTCGAAAAGTACCTCTGTGAAAATCAATATCGTTTCTTTGATAAGTTAACTCAACTAATCTATTTAACAAATTACGTCTCCCAAAGTCATCACCGACTCTTAGAAAAATAACCCCTTTTTGATAGTCTTCGGGATCCCCAATTCCATATATACAAGATACCGAAGCAACGACAATAACATCATCTCTTTCAAGCAATGATGCAGTTGCACTATGCCTCATCTCATCAATTTCATCATTAATAGACGCATCTTTTTCAATATACACATCGCTTGAAACAACATACGCTTCCGGTTGATAGTAATCATAATAAGATATAAAGTATTCCACTCTATTGTTGGGAAAGAAAGCTTTTAATTCACTATAAAGTTGTCCTGCTAGGGTTTTATTGTGCGCTAAAACAAGGGTCTTTTTTCCCATTTTTTCTATGATATTCGATATAGTAAACGTCTTGCCTGTGCCTGTTGCGCCCCTTAAAACTTGACGTTTTTCCCCTGTTTTAAAGTTATCTAAAAGTGTGTCAATTGCTTTAATTTGATCACCCATTGGTTGATAAGGCGCTTTTAAATTAAATAACATTATATCACCGATTTCATTATAACAAATAAATACCGTTTAAGACACTTTTAGATAACTCTGATTTAACATTATTCTTCGTCGTCAATATCAGCTTCAATTATAATACTTTCACGTTTGATTTCAACAATCATTTCACTTGGATATAATGTTTCTATTAGAGCTAATATTCCTTCAATGATAAAGAAAATACCTATTATTCTAATTAAATCTACGCCATTACTATTTATTAATACTATAAACATCACAATGGCTAAAATTAGAAATATGGTTGAACTAAACATTGATATTTTCCATAAATTTGTTGGAGAGTAATTTGTAATTGTCACAACAAACTTAAATAAGATGGAAATTCCAACAATAATTGAAAGAACAATCCCAAAAGTTAAAATAAAGTTCATTACAAAACCTGTAAAAGCCACAAAGATAACCCCTAATAACAATAATAAGATAGAACTTAATAAGATGGGTGTTGCATCTATCTTCTTTCTTATATCAAGATAATCTTTTAGTTTAAATAAACCTGTCAAAATTAAAATAACCCCAACTATTAATATAATCCATCGCAATGTATCTTCAGGGAATATCAATAATAATGCGCCACCCATTAATAGAATAATTGCCACAATAATATTTGTGATTTTGTTGTTTTTCATAAAAACCTCCTAAAGTCGTTGGTAAAACCTCTTAAATTAATTTTAACATATTAACAAGAATTTTTATTATTAAAGCTTTAAATGAATAAGCCCCTTTAAATTACAATAAGCAAAAACTTCATCAACCATTTCATTATAATCTAAGATAAATGTCACTTGGGGTTTTTTGCCAATTTCCAATCGTTTATATTGAAATCCTTGATTCGTTTTAATCAAGATAAATTCAACTTGATGAACCTCAAGCATAGGATGATCTTGATGTCCGATAGTAACCGTGAAAAAATTACCAACTTGTCTTATTTGTGGTTTATGCATTTCTTGTTCTTCTTCATTAGAAATAACTTGAAGATCTTCTAAATTTTGTCCACAACAATTCATAATGGATTCACTTTCAAACATGCCTATAAAAACCTGGTTACAACTTGTACAATGATAAAGTTTCATTTAAATAGTCTCCTAATATATACATGTAAGACAATTTACATGTTATTTTTTTATTTATAAGTGATTGTCCACTATAATAAACTTATGATGATACCAAACGGAACCAATATATACAAATAACTCGTTTTTTCAACTTGATTAAACAACTACGCCAAAAATACATTAAAAGCAATAGCAATCACTATAATGACTACTATTACCCACTTATTGATTTTAACTTTATTTCGTTTTTTAAACACTTCAACACATCCTATTCAATTTAAATTATGGTATTAATTTACCAAAATTAGTTTAGGGAAAATTAAATAAAAAAAACGTACTATGATAGTTTTTTATAACTCGATGGTTAGGAATCTTTAGCCCCTGTTAAAGTGTCCCAATGTTTATATATAAAATACAATAAAAACGATTTTATGTAAATGTTTTCTAGATAAAATCACTTAATATATTATTTAATTATACATGGTATAGATAATATATTACACAATCTTTTATAACTTATTATTTAATATGATATTTTTACTCCAAATATATAAAAAAGGGACTGTAACGAAATAAAATAGTTATGGTTCGACAAAAAGAAAAACCACTCTGGTAGAACAGGGTGGTTTTTTGATATAATTGTAGTATGTCAAGTACACAATTAAATCAAGTATATTTTAACGCAAAAC
>JAQUCY010000028.1 GCA_028685975.1 Acholeplasmataceae bacterium
TGCAATTAAGGCATTAGAGACTAAAACATCTACCTCATTAGAGATAAGTTTGTCTTTGTTCATATTAACTTTTCTCCTTCATTTCAATTTGAATTGTTTTGTTAACTTCATAATAATCAATTCTAATTTTAAAAGAAAGCCCTATTCTCAGTGAACACGTTTTCAATCAAATGAACGCGATTTCATTGGGTTACAAACTTGAAAAAGTAAAATATATTCATAAAAATATGGTTCATTGATAACCACAATTCGCCATAAATAATAAAAATGCTGCCTAATTGGCAGCACTTTGTTTTTTAGATTTAGTTAGGCTTTTTTGACAAACTCACTTTTTAAATTCATATTACCAAATCCAGGGATACGGCACGAGATATTATGATCTCCATCTTGTATTTTAATGTTATCTACTTTAGTACCTTGTTTTAGAGCGTTAGATGCCCCTGCTACTTTTAAATCTTTAATCACAATCACCGAATCTCCATCAACCAGTTTATTGTTGTTGGCATCTAAAATAAATACTTCTGGGTTTTTCTCCCATGTGTATTGGCATGCTGAGCAAACCAACATATCTCCATCTTCATAAGTGTACTCGAATCCACAACTAGGACAGTTCATACAAATCATACTCCTTTATTACTTTATATTTTTTTGGATAGTGTATTCTTTTATTTAAAATACCAACCAAAACCAGGTATCATTATACCATTTAAACCATAAATATAAAAATTCATAAATTAATGATGTTTATTTAACTATACTTTAATATAATGATACCCTACTTCTTGAAGTAATAAAATCTTATACACACCACTAGAAGTTGCTTCTGTCCCCACTAATAAATCATCAGCATTTACGTTATAAGACCTCATACTATTAGAACAGATATAATAATGTACTTTATCATTAATAATGGTATCCTCGCTTTTTACAAATGATTTGATTGCCATATCATTGGCAACCACACTAATTGAAATGGTCTCATCTTCTTTTAATAAGTTATTAATGTTGTTTTGCATCCGTTTAATTTGGTTTAAATCACTGACATGTAATAATACTTTCATAAATTCTCCTCCTTAGTTAAATATATTTGATAATTGCCTTTTTCTTTTAAATACTTAATCTTCAAGATTTTTAGAACATCCTCTAAACAAACATACTCGTCTACCATAGATATTTTAATCCCATTAATAAAATACTCCTCTTTATTAATTCTAGGAATTACATCTAATACATTGGCAAGATCCATTATAGAAAGATATAAACAATCATATTTTTGTTTAGGTTGATTTAAAATAATCTTCCGGTTGTTTAAATTGACATTCAGAGTTTGGTCGATTGTTACTACTTTAATAACTTCTTTTAAATAGGTCTTTTGAGCAAACTCAAGGATTTTATATTGGTTGTCATTTAAACCTAATTTATGGTCTTTAAAATTTCCACCATTTGCGATAAAACAAACACCAAAATCAGCTTCTTTAGAAAAAAACATAAAGCTACTTACCCCATAGGCTGACCCCGTATGACCTTTTAATAAAATAGAATCAACCGCATCAATAAATTTTAATTGTAATCCTTTTGCTAAATAGTCCTCATCCGGCCCTAAGTAATGCATCGATAACATTAAATCAACGGTTTCTTTTTTTAATAATTGTATATCCTCATAAACCCCATCATGAAGTAAAACTTTCATGATTTTAACTAAATCAGGCATACTAATGAATAACCCACCAGCTGGTCCTCTAAAGTTTTGACCATGTGGGTAGTTAATATACGTATTTTCAACAAAAGATTTACCGGTTCTACTTGTTATAAATTTATTAGTTAAATTATCATAATAAAAAGTATCTGATATTTTAGATGGATTTTTTATTTGGTTAGCTTTAAAACTAGCATAAATTTTAAGTGGGTTAAAAAATACTTCAGTAACATAATCATTAAATAGTTTCCCACTACATATTTCAACAATACAGGCGAGTATTCCAGTCCCAAAGTTTGAATAAGAAAACTTTTCTCCAGGTCTATAATCAGCAAATGTTTTATCGGTATAATATTTACTTGTTTCATTAGACAATAAATCTTCTAGTGGTACATAATAGGTTCTACCATTAACCCCGTTATAACCTTTTTCAATACCCTCATGGGTTAAATCTTCGTCATTATACCCGTCTATAATACTTGAGGTATGTAACATTAACATTTTAGGTGTAATTATATCATTGGGGTATTTCGGGTTTCTAATCTTAAACCCAAAAATAGAACTAATGTCACTATTGATATCTAGTTTGCCTTCTTCTGTTAGTTTAAGGGCAGCCATACTAACGACTACTTTTGAAATAGAGGCAATTCTAAAGATTGTATCATTCAAAACTTCTTTATTATCAATCAAAGAAGACTTACCGTAATTATATTGAATTTGTTTTGAGTCACTATAGATGACTAGTTGTGCACCAACGACTTTGTTTTTTATAATATCATATACTTTTTCCATACAATTACCTCTCAATAATTAACCCATATCCTCTCTTATAGATACCAACTAACCTTTTGGATTTGAAGTTGGCATTTCAATAATATACTTACCAACAAATTTTCCTTCATTAAAATCAATATAAGCTTGTCTAACTTCTTCTAGTGGATAAGTACAACCAATCAGTTGATTAAGGTGACCAGATTCAGCCAATTGTTTGATTTCTTTTAATGTTTCTACTGAAGACTTACTCATAATGCTTATAGCCTTTTTCTTTCTAAATATACGGTAGAATACCCCTTTAAACATCGTATCATTAAGTTGTTTAAAATCCCCACCAATAACCGCAAGTTTACCTTTAGGTTTTAGTGAAGACATATAGGTTTTAATGGGTTGATACCCATTCACTGCAAATATAACATTATATGTGTTTTGTTTCAACCTAAAGTTGGGATCTTTATAATCTAGAATTTAATAAGGATTCAGTTTACTTAAATAATCATGGTGCTTCTTATTGGCCACTAAAGACACCTTATAGCCTTTATGAATGAGTATTTGACTTAGCGTATAACCGACCGCACCAGATGCCCCATAAACTAAAATATGATCAGTAACCTTTGGAGACACTTTTCTTAAGGCAATCAGCGCTGTTGAAGCACTCATTGGCAACCCTGAAGCTTCTTGAAGTGAGGTGTTTTTAGGTGCATGATAAATAGTTTTCTCATTAACAATAGCATATTCACCATATCCTCCAAAATCTTGAACGGTAAATCACCAAAAACATAATCCCCAATCTTAAATTGTTTCACATTCTTACCAATGGCTACTACTTCACCCGAAATATCACTACCAACGAATTGATATTTGGGTACCCTTAACCCGTAAGCCAGTTTAATGGGTTTAGGTATTCCTTTAAATAAAAACAAGTCTGCTTTATTAAGACCTGCATACATAATTTTAACGAGGACTTGGTTTTCCTTTAATGTTGTACTTATTTTTCTATCAACAACATTAATTGCCTCAGTATCTGCGTATTTTGTAACCGATGTAGCTTTAAAGATTAATTCACTCATGATAAATTTCTCCTTCACTCTATAATTACCAATCATTATACTTTTATTTACATTTCAAACAAGTATAATGAATTACATCTTACACATTTATTACAGTGTGTACTTAATATTCTTAAAGATACATCATTACTAGAGTTTATTATTTTTTTTAAAACTACTTCTGTTAGTAGAAATATATTTTACAGGAGAAAAAGAAAAAAATGCCACACCGAAGTGTAGCATTATTAATTTCCAAAATGTCTTGTTCGCAACGAAATGCTACCACATAAAATAGGCGTGTAATCAAAATGCACCCTATTTAAAATAGCATGTAAATGAAATGCACCCTACTAAAAGTGGCGTGTAATCAAAATGCACCATTACCAATACTATGACTATTGGTAATGAGTCCACATTCTAACTATGTAAACTACATCGCCTTCTATCTTATAAACTAGGCGGTGCTGTACATTAATTCTTCTCGAAAATAATCCTTCTAAGTCACCCACAAGTTTTTCAAATGTTGGTGGCGTTTGAAAAGGATCATTTTTTAAAACTTCTACTAAACTTTTTGCCTTTCTTAATAATGCAGGTTGTTGTTTTAAAAGTTCAATATCTTTTACTGCTCTCTTTGAAAAAACTATTTTGTACATAAATTACCACTTAACATCTTCTTCTTTTATTCCAACTGAAACATCTTCATTTAATCCTGCAATTAAAGATTCTTTATACTCTTTGTTTTGACTTAAATAAATCGTTTCCAATAAACCACGATACTCATCTTCAGAAATTAGAACAACATTTCCTTTTTTAGTATTAATATTGACTTCTAATCCAGTTTCAATAGCAAGCTCTGCTAATTTGTATAGATCTTTTCTTGCATTAGTGATGTTTGTATTGTATGACATGATATCAACTCCTTTATTTATATAATAACATACGCTTTAACGTACGTCAACTGAATTATTTCAAAAAATAGGTAGACCGATTATTTCATTTAGTGGGGCGCACTATTAAAGCGCTCTACTATGACAATAAAAAAAGACCTTTGATTTCGGCCAAATTGACCAATGGGGTTCAAAAGTCTTTGTTATTGCAGATGTTGTGTTGCGAGCGAAATGCTACACTTTTTGAGACATAATGCGAGCAAGTACTACACTTTTTCTTACCATGTTGTGAACCATGTACTACGAAATTGGGTATCATGTTGTGAAGCAAATACACCACTTCGCCTAAATCAAACAAACGAAATAGTGCCTTTATTAAGTCAACAACTACACTAACGATATTATTTGATTTATTTAAAAATACTGATATTTTATGAGTTAGGAGGATATTCGAGTCTTTTGTTTTTCATGATGCAGGAGGGATTCAGAACTACACATATTTGCATTAGGAGGCTATTCGAATCTTTTTTATATCAATGAAAATGAAATATAAAATTAGATTTCTAACATTGGACTAAAAAGTTTCAAACTAATTATTTTTCTTAATATAATCATCAATTCTGATTTTATAAAGTTTAATAATTAAATCAAAATTATTCAAATCAATAATTTTAGAAGGAATAACATTTTTGTTTGCTCTAAATAAAATTAAGCACTCTTTTTGAAATTGCCTTAACAAGTTTAATAATTCCTTATCTTCTGTTAGTTCCGTCATAACTAACAAATCAACTGCAAATGTTCTTAATAAAGTATCTCTATTATTTCTTATACTTTCTACTGTTTGTTCCTTATTAGAAAACTGATGTATCGCTTTTTTGTATTTATTTAAAACTTTAAGTGAATTATTATGTAGTGAATAATCTTTTTCTTTTATTACATCTGTTTTTACTATATGCCCAATCATTGCTTGCTTATCAAGCATTTTATATAACTGACTTTCATTAACTAAGAGATAGTTCTCTTCTTTAACATTTTCTCGACGAGGATTTAGGAAAAGAAAATTAGAGCCATCATAGTTAAGAAAAACATACGCATGTTTTTGACTATTATTATTTAATCCAATCATGTACTTTCTTTTAAAATTTTTCATGATTTCAATTATTTCATTACGCGCAAGCAATTCTTCAACAAATACAAGACCTCTAGGTTTGAGATATAAATTAAAAATTTCTTCATCCTGTAATGATGATCCACACAGATAAGACATATTTTTATTGTTATGCTTAATTATGTATGGTAATCCAATATCTAAAGCTATTTTATAATCTTCTGTATCAATATTGAAATCTTTAAGCATATTAGCTAAACAACAATAAGAACACGAAGAATTAAAATTCATAAATTTCATAAGTTAATTACCTTTCTATTTAATAAAAAATCTTAGTATAACAAAAAATCTAATATTTACAAAAAGTTTTGATATGAACTTTTTTGATGTAAAACTCTATAAATAATTATAGTTTTATTTTCTTCTTTTATTTTATAAAAAACTAAATGTGTTTCTACAACAATAAATTTATAACCTTGATTTCTTAAAATTTTATATCTAGGGTTAGAACCTCTTTCAGGAAACTTATTTAATGATAAAATAGCATCTTGAAGTTTATCTAAATAATCGAGAGCTACTTTTTTAGATCCACTTTCTGTCGCAATAAAAAGAACAATTTGATTAATATCATTGTTAGCATCATTTGATAGTATAACTTGATACATATTATTTTAACTCTTTTCTAATTTTATCAAATGCTGTTTTAGCATCAATAACATCACCTTTATTGACACTTTCTTCGGCTTCAGATAAAAGTCTTAAAAGCTCAAGTTCAGCAAGCTGTCTTTCATAAACTGTTTGATTTATTAATACAGTATCTCCTCTACCATTAACAGTAATATATACCGGTTTTTGCTCTTCTAAAGCTAATTTAGATACTTCATTATATCTGTTTCTTAAATCTGATGAAGGAATAATTATTTTCATGTTAACACCACCTCGTATCAATATTATATCAAAATTATGATATATGTCAATCATTTAATATATAAAAAAATCACCAACTTGCGGTGATTTATCAGATTTTATGGCGATGCAGGAGAGATTCGAACTCCCGACCGACGGCTTAGAAGGCCGTTGCTCTATCCAACTGAGCTACTGCACCATTTTTAGACAGCGATATTATTATACCTTAGGGTAACCTAAATGTAAAGCCTTTTTTTCAATAAAAAAAGGATGTTACCATCCTTTTGGGAATTAAAGTTTACCGCCAGCGTTGATTTTGTTTAGGATACGTACTAATGTATCAGTATCGCGTTCGCCTAAACGTTTCATTAATTTAAGAATTTTAGCGTAGTAGTCTTCTTCAATTGACTCTAAATACTTACTACCCTTATCGGTTAGTAACACATAAGTAACTCTGTGGTCACTTTTAGAATCTCGTCTAGTTAAATACCCATCATCTACTAATTTGTTCATTTTGTGTGTAACTGCGGGAAGTGTTATTTTTAACCTTTTCGCAATTTCTGATGGTTTAATACCTGTCGGATCCCCAAACGACACAGAAAACAGAAGTGTAATATCAGCGTCTGAAAGTTGATATTTCTTGTGCTTGTATACGCCTGTTCTTCTTAAAGCTTGCAACAACCGCTCTAATTCTTGAGCATCTCTAATCTTGTTGTTTTCCATCTTTGTCCCCTCCTTGCCATGATAAATTATACAACTTTACATTGTAAAAGTAAAGTAAATGAACTTATTTTTATTCATTTCTTTTGCAATATTAAATAATTTATGTTACTAATAAATTTTTGATCGCAGCTTTATAATAGTTTATTGCTTCTTCTACAACCTTACGATCATTTAAATCTACGTGATTCACATAGTCTAATTTAGCCTTCAGCTTAGATTCATAATAAGGTATTGCTTCTTTCTTAGTTTTTAAAATAGGTCCTAATATGATATCTTCTTGGGTAAGTTGTTTATAATGTTTAATCACTTTTAATAAAATATAGGGTTTCTTTTCATAAACAATATCTTCATCAATAATTTCATACCCATGATGAGATAAATAAACCCTTAATTCTTCTAATTCATGATGTGGACTGAAAACGTAATAGTTCGGTGTTTGGTGGGGTTTTGATAAGATATGTTTCATCATCTTATATCCCATTCCTGTAACCACAACCACATCATAAGGTTCTTTGATATTTTCAAACCCGTCTGATTGAATTAGTGTTATCTTATCTGTTAAACCTAATTCAGCTATATGTTTTTTAGTTTCATTTAAAGGGGCATGGTTAATATCTGAACCAATGCCCTTTTTAATATAGCCTCTTTGGATAGCCTTAATTAAAACGAGCCCATGATCTGTGCCAATATCTAATACAGTATTAGCCCCTTTTAATAATTCAACAATTGAATCTATTCTGTTCATCGGTTTAAATTAAAGTCTCTTAACTTCTTTTGACGGCTTGGCTGTCTCAGTTTTCTTAAAGCCTTACCTTCAATTTGTCTAATACGTTCTCTGGTAACCCCAAACTCTTTACCAACTTCTTCTAAGGTGTGCGTTTTACCATCTAATAAACCATATCTCAGTCTTAATACTTTTTCTTCTCGATCCGTTAAGGTTTCTAAAACCTCATTTAATGTTCTTTTAACCCATTCTTGAACCGAATATTCATAAGGGTTCAGTGTATTGGTGTCACTGATGAAATCTCCAAGCGATGAATCTTCTTCTTCGCCTACTGGGGCTTCTAAACTTATTGGTTCTTGAGCAATCTTTTGGATTTGTTGAACCCGTTCAGCGGTAATGCCCATTTTTTCACCAATTTCTTCAGTGGTCGGTTCACGTGACAACTCTTGAACGAGTTGTCTTTGGATTCTAACGAGTTTATTAATCGTTTCAACCATATGAACGGGAATACGAATGGTTCTGGCTTGGTCTGCGACCGCTCTTGTGATCGCTTGTCTAATCCACCAGGTGGCATAAGTTGAGAACTTAAATCCTTTTTCGTGGTCAAACTTATCAACCGCTCTAATTAAACCCATGTTTCCTTCTTGGATTAAGTCTAAGAATAACATGCCTCTTCCCACATACTTTTTGGCAATAGAAACAACCAAACGGTAGTTTGCCTCAACTAATTTATTTTTAGCAATTAATCCGTCTTCAATCATTTGTTCTAATTGAACCCGTTCGTTATCAGGATAGGTATAACCTTCTTTTTTGGCCTCTTCCATTTGTTCAGTAGCGTATTTACCATGTTCAACACGAATCGCTAAATTCACTTCTTCTTCAGCATTTAAAAGCGGAATCCGGCCAATTTCTTTTAGATACATTCTAACTGGATCATCGACTTTAACGGTTGGTACCAAAGTTTCAATATCCAATAATTCTTCTTCTTTGATTTCTTCAACATCCATCGTTGATAGACTCATTTCGTCTAGGTCTATTTCGACAAATTCTAAATCATCATCTAAAAGATCATCTTCTTCCTCTTCATTAATATCACTGCCTAAATCTTCAAATTCTAATTCAACCTCATCATCTAGAAAAGGTTCATCGACTTCAATACCTTTTAAAATTAAGGCATCAATAATATCTTGATAGTCCTTATTAGATGGCGCTAACTTTGATTCAATATCACTTGGAGACAAATAATTATCATGTTCTTTCGCGATTTTGAGTAAAGCTTTAAATATTTTATTATTTTCCATTTTAAATCACATCCTTTTTCTCAAATGACTGGTTGTTTTTACGAAGGGTCTTTAAGCTAGTTTTAATAATTTGTCTAATTCGTTCTCTAGTTAAATCAAACATATCGCCTATTTCTTCGTAAGTATATACCTTACCGTCTTTTAATCCAAACCGATATCTAATGATTTGTTCATCACGGTCTGATAAGGTTTTTAACAACGCATCTAGTTGTTCAATTCTATTACTCTTGATATAAGCCTCTTCAGGGTTATCCATGTCTGAGGCAATAAAGTCTTGTAGGGTAGTATCGCCTTCATCGCCGATTTCCTTATTTAAAGAAATAATCGAGCTTGAGAGAGATTGTAAAGATTCAATCTCTTCAGGCGTGACTTTTAGTTGTTTGGCAAGTTCTTCTATTGAAGGTTCTTTATTGAGTTTGGTTTGTAAGCGAATCGTGGTACGATATAGTTTATTCAGTTTTTCTACGACATGAATTGGAATCTTAATGGTTCTAGCATATTTCGCAATCGCTCGACTCATCGCTTGTTTAATCCACCAAGTTGCATAAGTTGAAAAACGATTTCCTTTCGTATAATCATATCTTTCTGAGGCACGTAATAACCCAAGTGCCCCTTCCGCAATTAAATCCATTTGATCTAGTTGACCTTGATAACGTTTAGAGATAGCTACCACTAACCTTAAGTTATGATTAACCAGCTTTTCTCTGGCTTCATACCCTCTTAAAACAATCTCTTTTTCTTCATCAGAAAGGTTTTTCTTATCTAAGTAGGGTTTCGCTTCAATGATTCTTTTAGAGAGCTCAAACTCTTGTTCACGGTCCAGTAAATTAAACGCTAAGACATCATTAATAAACAATGAATAAGAATCCACTTTACCTGGTCTATAGCTTGTTTCAGTTTCAACTTCCTCAGCGTCTACTTTAATAGAATAACCTAATTCAGTTAATTCTGTTTCTAGCGCTTCAAAATCTTCCTCTTCAATATCTACTTCTTCAAGTAATTCTTCAAAAGGAATTTCTTTAGTTGCTTCGTACTTCTTTAATAAAGCTTGGAGTAAATCTTTTTTCATGAGAGTTCTCCTTTTCTCTTGTTGGTATGTCGTTTAATGATTTGTTTTTTTATCTGTTCTGCAATCGCTGTTTTTTGATAGGATTCATTTTCATTCTTTAAATCATCTAAGTTAGATTTAAACTCTTTTTCCATATTAACATTGATAACAACACCAATTAATTCATTAACGGTCGCCTCTGGGTATTTAAACTCACTTCTGTTATCATTACTATAGTATATCTCAAAAAACTTGGTTGTTAGTGCTTCAGAGTCTCTTTCTTTAGAAAGTAGTTTCGTAAATTCATCTTTATCGAATTCATCCTTGGTTTGATAATACTTAATCATTAAGATGTTTCTTAGTCTAAATACAGTCTGATCACAAACATAAGACACACTTAAGGCTTGGCTAATTCTAAGGGCATCTTCTTTATTACGCATCATTTGAATAAAAAGTTGGTTTTCCGCTTTGTAGTACTTATTTGGAAACTGCACCATTGGTTTAGGTTGAGGTTTAAGTGTTTTTGTTTCTTTTGTTAAGAAATAACTCAAACTATACGTAGACACATTTAAGTCTTTGGCTAACTTATTAATATAAATTTCTTTAATCGTGACAGGTTGATTTTTAACCATATTATAAGTCGCATCTTTTAAAGCGGCCGCGTCATTTAAGTTAGACAGATTTAATCCTTTTTTAGTTGTTTCATAAACGAACTCATAAGGATCAATTAAAAGTTTCTTATAAAGATTGAGATACTTTAAAGCGCCATATTTCTTATAATATTCATCCGGATCTAAACCTTCAGGTAACGCTAAAATATCAACTCTTAAATTGGTTCTTTCAAATAACTTAATCGCTTTATAAGTAGCCTCTATGCCTGCTTGGTCACCATCATAAGCGATTACCACTCTTTTAGTATATTCACTAATCAGTTTGACATGGTGTTGGGTTAAGGCTGTGCCCATTGTCGCAACCGCATTCTTTAAACCGGCTTTATAGCTTGAGATAACATCGAAGAAACCTTCATGTAGGATCACAAAGCCTTGTTTTCTAATGTCGCCTAAGGCTTCATATAGACGATATAAAATTTCTCCTTTTTTGAAGATAAATGTTTCAGGGCTATTGTAGTATTTAGGTTCTTTATTATCAACACTTCGACCACTAAACCCAATCACTCGGCCCTCTAAATCAGATAGTGGAAACATCACTCTATATGTAAATAGATCATAAGGTTTATTGTTTTGGATATTAATTAATCCAGCGTTTTCCATGGTTTGGTCATTAAACTCTTTTTGTTTAAGGAGTTGATATAATGAATCAAACTCTTTTGGAGCTAAACCAATATTAAAATGAGTAATATCATCGAGGGTTAACCCACGTTCTTTTAAATAGTTTAACGCTTCTTCACCCGTTTTAGAATTCTTTAAGTAAAAAGTATAAAATACATTCGCTTCATTTAATGCTTCATGTTCTTTTAGGGTTTGTTGTTTTTCAACATGGTCAATATTAAGTTTAATCCCCAGCGGTTCCGCTAACTCTAAAGCGGCTTGATCAAATGGAATATTTTTAATCTTTGATAAGAAGGTAATTGGTGATCCGCCTTCTCCACAACTAAAACATTTCGCAATATTTTTCTCAGTTGACACAGAAAACGAAGGGTTCGTATCATCATGAAAAGGACATAACCCAAAATAGTTTTTACCCTTTTTTTGTAGTTTCACATAAGGGCTAACTAAGTTAAGAATATCAGTCTTTTCATTGATTTCATTTAGAATTGCTTTATCAATACTCACTTTAGCCCTCCT
>JAQUCY010000029.1 GCA_028685975.1 Acholeplasmataceae bacterium
TTAAAATCTCATAAAAAGCCTTATCTAATGACAATTCAAACTCTTCTAAATCTTCATTTTGTTTATATTTGTTTAATGCAAAATCTAACTTGCCAATATATAATGTTGAAACATAATGAAGAAAAACATCAAATGATCCATTATAGAGTTCTAAAGCCTTATTCTTATCAAACATACCACCATTTAAAATACTATTATTCATTAAATCAGTAGATAAATGAATTTGTTTTGCTCTAATGATTGTCAAGATATTTTTTAACGTTACATAAACTTTTAAGTAATCCGTCAATTCTTTATTCCTGTAAGAAACTTTAAATTTTAAATCTAAAAACAATTGATCGATAAAATCACTAGATTCTTTAGGCGTTAAATTAGGATATTTTGCTAGTGTTTCAAATACTACCTTTTCATTGTCATTTAAACCACTATAATCTGCATGTTTCAATGCGTTGATTAAATGTTGAGGTTTAATGTTACCTAATTTAGAAACATGGTCCTTAGTTTCACCATTAAAATAATGAGTTTTGTATAACAATTTAAGATTTAGAGCGTCAATATCATAAAAGAATACTTTAATTAATGGATCATTCTCTAACGTTTGGTTTAAATCATCCTTGAGCTTTTTTAAATTCGTTTCATAAAGTTTGTTAATATCTTCATGAAGTCCAAATCCTTGATCATTTAAATAGCCAAAAAAACGCTCTTCATCTAATTTTTTAAGGGCATTATAATCATCTATATTTAAAATTTCAGTAGATTTGGCTTTAAAATAGCCATTTGCGAATGAATACATAGTTCACCTAACCAAATAAAATATCGTAAATTTGTTTTTCGTATTTTGCCTTGATATCTTTCAAGAAAGGTTCAATTGAGAAATTTAAATCAAAGATTTCTCCTATTACTAAAAATCCATCTGTTATATCTGCAGGTTCACTTTCTAAAGATATATTAAAACCTTTACCTAGCTTTTTATTAAGTTTATCAAGGTTCACTAAATCAGATTTTTTTTCACTTGAAAAAGCATTTAAATATTTGTCATAATCAGCCGTAGAAACACGAATATGTTCATCACCAGTTAATGATTCATCTTTTATTAAAGAAACGCTAAAATCCAAGAGTTCACTACCCTTTAAACTAAGAATATCTGTTCTTAGTCTGTTGATAACTCTATCAATTTGAGTGCTTTTAATTGCGAGAATAGATTGACGTTTTTCCAGTTCAAAAGAATTTTGTTTTTGTTCTATTGAAAAACGTGCTTTTTCTTTCTCGTTTTGAATCATTTGAGCTACTTGGTCATTAATTTTTTCAGTAGCCACAGCTAGAATTGATTCACTTTCAAGTCTAGCTGATTCTAAAATTTCACGTGCTTCTTCAAGACCTTTTTGTTCGATTTTTTCAAAAATAGTCATTGTGTCTCCTAAACAGCAATACTGTTCCACATTAAAATTGAAACTAGTAATGCTAAAATAGCATACGTTTCAACTAAGGCAGTCATCGTCATCCCACGGGTAGAAAGACTAGGGTCTTTAGATGTCATAATGATTGATGAGGCAGCTATTTTGCCTTGATAAATACCTGAAAAAATCCCAACAACCCCAATCGGAATCCCAACTGCTAAAAAGGCAAATCCTTGAGTAGCTGTCAAACTTTCTGCTGATCCACCAAGTAATCCAATTTTAACTAAAATTAAGACAGCTACTAAAAAGCCATAAATTCCTTGTGTCCCTGGTAAGGCCTGTAGTACTAATACTTTACCAAATAATTCTGGTTTTTCTGATAAAACTCCAGTTCCTGCTTTACCTGCTATTGCAACCCCCAAGGCTGAACCGATACCGGCACTAGCTGCTATCGCGACGCCAAATAGCGCCATTACTAATCCAAAATTCATATTAATTTCCTCCAACTAACGTAGTTTGTTTTATTTCGTCTATATAATTTAATTCTATGGACAAAGGTTCATATTTATACCCTTCCCCAATAAAAAATTTGCTAAAAAATTCAATGTATTGTAATCTCGCATCGTGAATATAAGCAGATAACATTCCCATCGCAAAATTGAATATATGACCTACTAAATAAATCAACAGAGCAATGATAAATCCTAAAACACTACCTAAAAACATCGATGCCAACAAATTAAATGTAAATGCAATAACTGCAGTAGATAAGCTTAACGCTAAAATTCTTGAGTAACTTAGGATATCACTTAAGTAACTTGTAACATTATATAACCCACCTAAACCTGAACCTATTTTACCAAAGACATTTTTTGATTCATATCCAGTAAATAGTAAGATAATTAACACACCTATACCAATCATTCCTAATCCTATATAACTTATAATCTGATTGTTAATAATCATAGAGAAAACAATGTATGTACCTAATCCAACCAGTATTAGAATCCAACTCAGTCCGTTTGCAAGACCATCTAAAGTTGTTTTAAGTTTAATCGATAAAATGACCTTCATCACTAATCCACTTAAAATGTGAATAACCCCAATAATTAAGGATATAATTAACATTTCTAATGGTTGATCCATAGGTACCAACACAATCGTTGTCCAGTTTTGTCCAAACCAAGATCCTACAATATTACCTAAATCAAAACTTGCTCCAAAGAATGATCCAAACATTATTCCCACAAGTATTGATGTGTATCCAGAATAATAAAACACAGTTACTAATTGTTTAAACGATCCTTTAGGACGTTTGTATTTTAAGAACAACCCGAAACCAATAACCATCATCAATCCATAACCTATATCACCCATCATAATTCCAAATATTAACCAATACCAAATACTCATTAAAGGGTTTGGGTCTATTTCTTTATGATTTGGCACATTATAAGATTCGGTAATCGTTTCAAAGTTCGAAACAAATTTATTGTTTTTTAATGCAGTCGGTGGTATTTCAGTTTCCAACGGATCGGTCAGTTCTAATTCATGAAATTCAAGATTTGACTTTAAAGCTTCTTCTAAGATTGCAACTTGATCTGTTCTAACCCATCCCGTTATCATACTGGTTTGTTCAGTTTCAAAATACGGAACCAATTTACGCTTCTTAGTTGTAGACATTTGATCTGCTAATATATAAAGTTGGTCGATTTGTTGACTTAACGCAAAGATTTCATTTTGTAGGTCTTTTTGTTGACCTTCTAAAACACTTTTTTGATTAGATAAATCAACTAAGTATTCTGCTACAGTTCTAGAAATTATAGGTAAGTTGAACGGGATCAAATCAAAACGTTTAATCTCATTTAAATAGGTTTCATAATCTTCAAAGTAGATGGCTACAATAAATCCAAAACCTCTATCATCTTTTTCAAATAATTCAAAAGTTATTTCGTTACGAGTCAATAATTCTTTTAACCCATCCAGATTTTTTTCATGCACAAATCCACTAAAAAACTTTACATAATTGGTTTGACTTATTTCTTCTAGATTAAGAGAAAGACCATTAAATGGCGCTAAATCCGTTATTGATTCATTAAGGTGTTCGATATCCTCATTTATTTTTGTTAATTTAAACTCTTTGTCTTCAACTTTGGTTAAGAAATCAAGATAGACTTCGTGATTTGTTTCAAAACTTTTCTCATCAATTTGATGGTATTCAAAGAATCCTTTTTTACCTTTAACAACTTCTAGGTATTTAATAGCTTTTTCAGTTCTTACTAGAACATCATCCTCAAAAGAAACATCTTCGACCTTTGCATTTTCTACCGAATTAGTCATCATTAATGCTTTCTTCTGAATAATTTTCAAAGCTTTATCCTTGTCTTCATTAAAGACAAAAAGTTTTGCTTTTTTTATTGGAACAATCATAAGCCAATCTCCTTTAATAAAAACAAAACACTTTTATTCACTTTTTCATCTAATCCATCAATTAAATCCCTTTTCAACGATTCAATCTCAACGCTAAATTCTTCATCTAGTCTTTTAATTTCTTTAGAGGTAGTTTCATTTATCTTTGAAATCTCTAATCTTGCCTGATGTAATTTTTCTTGTTCAAGTTGTTTTGCATCTTGTCTAGCTTTATCAATTAAGGTTTGCTTTTTAATTAAAGCATTATTTTTTGATTCAGTTGCTTTCTGTTCAGATGCCATAATATCTTTTAATATACTCAAGGGTCATCACCTCACTAATTATCTTCTTCATTTTATCATAAAATTCACTTTAATGCCATCAATATCATAGTTGGAAGCGCTTCATAATCTAACGAATCATTCTTTATTTAATACAATTAAAAAGACCGGCATACAGTGACCCGGTCTTTTCGTAATAAAATTACTACTCTTCAATCTCTTCTTTAGTGTCTTTCGATTCTACTTTATCTAGTTCTTCTACTTTTTCAAGCAAAAGTTTGAGTTTTCTAATCCTTCTGTTTTCAACAGATAAAATTTCATAGGTGAGTCTATACACATCTTCAACTATTTTTTCGCCTTCAAATCTTGTTTTTACAGATTCAACTGAGATTTTTCTACCTTCTTCTGGTAATCCTTCGCAAAGTTCATAAACAAATCCAGCAATTGTTCCATAAGAATCTTCTGGCATGTCAGTAAGATCTAAATATTCATATAAGTCTTCAATCGTGGTTTGAGGCATCACTTCATAGTAGTTATTTCCTAAATCAATGACCTCTGGATAATCCTCATCTTTATCATATTCATCATAGATTTCACCGACTAATTCTTCTAAAGCGTCTTCCATGGTGACAATACCACTAGTTCCGCCATATTCATCAGATACGATAGCAAAGTGTTTTTTTACTTTTTGCATTTCTTTAATTAAATCATCAACCTTAGTAGCTTTAGTTACATAAAGTGGTGTTGTAATTAAATCTCTAATATCAATACTATTTTTATCTTTAGATTTAATAACTTCAGATAAAAAATCTTTTTCTTGTAAGATCCCTAAAATATTATCTTTATCTTTATCATAAACTGGCAATCTTGAATATTGTGAGTCAAAAAATTGATGAAGGATTTCGTCAATCGTATCATTAATTTCAATCGCGACCATGTCCACTCTTGGTGTCATAATGTCATAAACCACTTTATTAGATAAAGTTAAAGCAGATTGGATTAAATCAGCATGATCTTCATCAATTATGCCTTCATCTTCCATGGTATCAATGATAGTTTCTAATTCTTCTCCGGTAACCGTCTGACTGTCTTCATCTTTACGTCTGATTAACTTTTGTAGTCCCATAAATATAATTGCCAATGGATAAAATAATTTGTAAAATATCCATAAAACTGATGATAACTTAGGTGCTAGAGTCGTTGCATTGTTTTTACTATAAGTTTTTGGTAAAATCTCACCAAACGTAATAATAATTAATGTCATTACAAATGTCGATACAAAACTAGCCACAGTATCACTATTAATGAGTCTTGTAAAAATAAACGCAGAAACAGTTGAAGCACCAATGTTAACTAAGTTGTTGACAATTAAAATGGTAGTAATTGTTCTGTCAAAATTTTCAATCAAAATGATTGCCTTGCGTGCGCCAACTTTTTTCTCTTCAGACATTTTTCTTAATCTGATTGTGTTTGCAGTTGTTAATGCAGTTTCAGAACCACTAAAAAACGCACTGAAAATTAAACAAACGACAATAATGGCTATCAATAAGATATCTACACCTAAATTGTCAGTGATAAACCCCGCTGTGATGTTAAACCACCTGCTCGGGTCATAGTCCGATAACGGATTCAATTAAAACACTCTCCTTATATATTGAATTAAAGGTATTATAACAAAAATCAAATAAATTGTAAATAAAAAACTAACTAAACACGATTATAAGGCTTTTTTAACTAATTAAAATAGAGCTGTTAACTTTAACTTATCTTTATAAAACTACAATTATAATCAATTAAAATCATTGTGCTATGATATAATAAAATTAATAACAACGAGGAGAATAAAAATGTACTGTAAAAATTGTGGTAAAACACTAGCTGAAAATGAAAAATATTGTGCTCAATGTGGTACACCTAAGATTGAAGATTCATTCGAAAGTTCATCTTTTAAAGTCTGTGGAATTTGTGGATCGCCACTAAATCCAAATGATGCGTTTTGTCCTAACTGTGGATCTGCCTCAAAACATGTTCAATTTAAAACTGAACCAACCATTGATTATTCACCAAAGAATCGTTTAATTGGTGGTTTACTTGGATTGTTTTTTGGCACAATTGGAGTTCATAACTTTTATCTAGGTCAAGTTAAAAAAGGTGTTGCCAAAATTATTTTAACTATAGTTTCAATCGCTTTCATCATTGGATCAACCAGTTTATTCATTTCTTCTGGTTATACGGACATCAATACTGGTGAGTTTATTATTACTGATGAATCTGGCATCACAAACGCAATCGTCTTGTTTGTGTTAGGCATTCTCATATCAAGTGGATTGAGCATTTGGGCTCTTGTTGAATCAATATTAATTTTTGTTTCAACCAATATTAAAGACGGAAACGACAAGCCACTTAAAAAAATATAAATTAAATTTTAAAGCGACCAAAATCGGTCGCTTTTTTTAGGTTAGATATTTACTTTTTCGATAGAATTCAGGATCTATATAAAGAATTTCATAGAAATATACTTGGTTAGAATCATTATCAAGAACAATTACGCCATATATCATTTCTACAAATTCCGGGTGATCTATATAAGGGTTTTTATTACCTTGGTAGTTAAAAATAACCTCATTACGATTTCTTTCAAAGTCATCAACTGGATCTTCTTTATGCCACTTTAACAAAGTCGATAACTTACCCATTTCATTTGTCTTAGGGGTTGTATTAACCAAAGTATATTTTGCATACATTACTTCCATATAAAGTAATATTCTAGCGATATCGCCTCTTACTGCTGCTCTTTGAGGAAAATACGCGTTAGACGTATTTGATATATCAAAATACTTATTACCTCTTGAATTATTTGTAGTTGGATTAGAAGGTGTTAAATTATGTAAATCTGATGCCGCATTCACGACACCATTACTGGCATCGACACCTAACAAGGATTGTGGCCAGACATGTTCTCTATTCCAAGTTATGCCTTCATCCCAAGCAGCAATTAAAGAGTTACCCGAATAAAAGTCTATTAAGTTTTTAGGGTTATTTGGATCTCTATCTGTAACTGCTAAAGCATATCGAGCTTCACCATAATTAACCCCACTAAAACCAGTATTTATAATCGTTCTTAATTGCAATTTTAAGGAATTTCCTGATAATCCTGTGGCACTTTGATAATAACCAGACAATGCTTCTATGACAGTTATGGTTCTCGTTTTATTGGTTATATTACCTGCCTTATCTTCTGCTGAATAATATATTGTATAAGTTCCAACTTTTTCATAATCTACTTTAGAATCATCAACCATAACAAAAACTTCGCCATCAAGGTTGTCGCTGCCATATACCCCGTTTAATAATTCGGGATGAGCACTCCCGATAATATGTTCAATCGGATTTAAACCTGATATTTCCGGTGGTGTAATATCAATTAATGATTCCCAAACTGCATACAAAGTTATGTCGGTATCAAAATCATTATTTATTTCTTCGATAAATAATCTTTCATACTTACTTAAGGACCAACCCATAAATTGATAATTTTCTAAATTGTCTGGAGCAGTCAAAGTAAGCGGGAATGATTCAACATTAAAATGATTGGGGTTGGTATGTTTTTGTGAAAACTCATCAACATAGGTAACCGTATAATCAATTAATTTGTAATTGGCAAATAAATCAAGTGACCTTAATAAAGTTGAATCAATTTCTGTAACATAGTAATTAGATTTTTCATCTACTGACCACCCTAAAAATTGATAACCTTTAATTGGATTGGGATCTATCAAACTGAATGGAATAGTTTCTACATTAATAACTCTTTGGTCAAATTGACTCTGAGAAAATTCATCGTGATAATTAATATGATAATCAATTGGTTTATAGTTAGCGTATAATGTAATTTCAATCAATTCGCTTGTATTAATTGTTTGAACATAATTTGTTGAATCTTTGGTTAATGACCACCCTAGAAATTGGTAATGTGTTTTAGGGATCGGCTGTTTTAAATCTATCGTTGGCACATCCATAGTATAGCTAAGTGGATTGGGATGTGGTTGATCAAAAGGATCCATATAGGTAATGCTATAGTGATTCAACTCATAGTTCGCATACAAATCAATGGAACCTAAATCTTTCGTTTCAATCATTGTGACATAATCTGTTGAGGGAACATCTTTTGACCATCCTTTAAACGTATAACCTGTTATAGGAGATGGTGAGTTTAAAATGATGTTTTCATCTTCAATAGTATATTTAGCAGGGTTCGTATGTGTTGATCCCATTAAGTTTAAATAGTTAAGCTGATATTCAACAATTGTCCAATTTGCGTATATTCTAGCGCTAGCGGTTAAATGTTTTAATGTTTCTAATGTTGCTATATCATTATTTTCAAAAGTCCAGTTATTAAAAACATAGCCGTCTTTAGTAGGGGTTATGTTAGTTTTTTCCTCTATTTGGCTTACTAAAATAGGACGCATTTCAGATCCACCATTGGTTTCAAAAAACACTTTTGGTTCAATATTATTACTACAACCACCCAGGATGAATAGTAATCCTATAATAAAACTTAACATAACAAATCTTATCTTCATTTTCAAACCTCTTTACCCTTTATAATAATATACATTCTTTATTTTGCATTCTTTATTATAACACTAAAGTTATTACTAACAAAAAAGAAAAACCACTCTTGTGGTTTATTTTATATATGGTTTTATGGTTTTATAAACTTCATCACTGATTAATTTATGACCTAAATCAGTCGGGTGAACACCGTCCCAAAACATTTCCTTTTGATCATATATATCTAATGCTAAATCAAATAACGCTTGTAAATCAATAACATCTACACTATATTCTTTACCCAGTGCTTTAACAATTTCTTGTTCAATAGTTAAGACTTTTAACCATTCTTCGTTAACAAATCCAAAATTCAACGCGAACGGTGTCATTAAAACAAGCGTCGTATTTGGTAACTTGTTTTTTGTTAGTTCTATAATGGATCTTAAATTCTTTTCATATTCATTAGTATTCGTTGGATTAACACCACTCATGGTTTTCCAAACATCATTAATTCCTATTAATAATGTAATAATATCCGGTTTCAAATTGAGGGTTTCATCCCAACGCTTTAAAACTTCTGCACTTCTATCTCCGCTTAGGCCTTGATTAAATACTTCATGACCTTCAAGTTGATTTGAAACTTTACAAACATACCCATATCCACAATCAGATGGATCATCTTTGACTCTTCTAGTTTCTGTAATAGAATCACCTTGAAATACTATCTTCATATTATCACCTACCCTTTTTATTATATCAAATAAATCTTAAATCAATTGTAAAATTAGATTTTTGAAGTAACCTATTAAACAAAGCTTATTTGACAAGCTTTTTAAGTTTCCTTACTCGATAATATTTTTGCCTGAAGATCAGTTAATCTATAAGGCTCTCCAATTGTCATTAAGGCATTAAGCTTCGCATGTGTTGGGAGTAACTTATTCTCTTTAGCATAGCATTGAAGTACACCTTTTGGATTCTTATAATCATAATATAGCTGAATCGCATGATCTAAATAGAGATTTTCTGTATGAATTTCTTTTTCATGAATTAACGCCTTATATATCTGCTTATACCTCTTTAATATAATTCGTTTTTGATCAATGATTTTGAGATGTGTTTTACTGTCTAAAACAATTAGATTAACTTCTCCTAAATAGTTTCTTTCCTCTAACATAGTCAATATAAAAAGTTGATTTATTTGACAAAAGGTATCTTCACCAAACCATAAATTAACGCGATTAAAACTATTGATATTGTTAATCACATTTAAAAATGGGTTTATTTTTTCTAAATAGGTTTTCTTATTGGTGTCTAATACTTTTACTCGATCATTAATAAAATCATCAGAAAAAAATCAGTACGCAAATTACCATCCATCATCACTTCGTTAAAGGCTACACTATCTTGATGGTAGTTTTTTTGAAAATATTGGTCAAACATTTCCCCATTAGTTATATTGATTTGTTTCATTTTATCACCTTAATTAATCAACAAAAATAGTATTAGTATGTTTTTAGTGACTCTCTTTCATATAAAACATTTAATGCCCCAAACGCTAAAGCTTCAAGTTCATCTTCCCCTGGATATATGGTATATTGAACAAACGGTGGTAAATACTTTAATAAAAGTTCTAAGAATAGTTTATTTTCCGCTAACCCACCAGTAAATATAACTTGGTCAATTTCTCCTTTTGCGATAAAGTAAAGACTGCCAATTTCTTTAATAATTTGATAAGCCATTGCCTCAAAAATAAGCGCAGCAAATTGATCTTTTGATTTAATTCTTTCGGCTATTTCAATACCTGAAGTTGTCCCTAAATAAGAATATAAACCCCCTTTAGAAACTAAATGCTTGTTAAATTCTTTTTCATCCTTAATATTAGATTCTCGTGAATATTTGGCAAGTTGGAAGGTAGGAAGACCTCCTACTCTTTCTGGAGAAAAAGGACCATCTCCACCATAAGCATTATTTACATCAACCACTTTACCAAGATGGTGATAACCAACACTGATTCCACCACCAATATGACAAACAATAATATTTAATTCTTCATATCGTCTCTTAATTTGTTTAGCATATCTTTTCGCCACCGCTTTTTGGTTAAGGGCATGAAAGATAGAACGTCTTTCAATCCCTTTAAACCCTGAAATTCTTGCGATATCAGATAATTCGTCCACAACAACTGGATCAACCATAAAAGCAGGTTTGTCGTATATTTTCCCTAACTCGAATGCTAAAATTATTCCCATGTTACTCATGTGGTCTCCATACTTAGAGATCATCAAATCATCTATCATATCCTGGTTAATTAAGTAAGTTCCTGAACTAACGGGTCTAATTAAACCTCCTCTACCAACGAATACATCAAAACTTTCCAAAGGATAATGATTGTCTTTTAAAAATGTGGTAATGTGACTCATCCGGTAGTTTTTTTGTGATACGGTGTTTTTGAAGGTTAATAATTCATTTGGATCATGTCTAATGGTTTTTTCAACTTTTAAAGAATCATCTTCAAAGATACCTATCTTGGTTGATGTCGAACCCGGATTAATGATTAATAGTCTGTAAGCCATTTTGATACACCCCTGCTAATAAGATAGAATAAAGTTTACTAATAGATGAATCTGCCCTTGAAGTTAAAACAATTGGAACTTTTGCCCCGATAATGATACTGGCTACTTCAGCATGAGCTAAAAATACTGATGTTTTATAAAAGATATTTCCACTATCAATATTAGGAAATACTAAAACATCCGCATCTCCAGCCACAACACTATTGATTTTTTTGGTCAGTGCTGCTTCTTTTGAAACCAAATTATCAACTGCAAATGGGCCATCGACAATATAATGTTCAGGATTTAGTTGTTGGTAGTATTGTTTTAGTTCTTGTGCATCAAGACTAGAAAGTATTCTTGGGTTTGGTGTTTCGACTGAACTGACTAACCCAATTTTGGTCATTTTATAACCTAGAACGGCTGTGAGACTAACCGCATTTTCTATGATAGATTTTTTGTCCTCTAGGTTTGGATTAGTTACCATCGCACAATCGGTTGCAAATAATACTTTATCTTTATTTGGGTAACTCAATATGGCCACATGAGATAAAAGTGGTTTATCTTTAATCCCATGCTCTTTGTCAACAACCGCCTTTAATAAGACTTTAGTTTCCAAAAGTCCTTTCATTAAGACATCTGCTTTATTCTCTCTGATGAATTTTACAGCAATTTGAGCTGACTCAAAATCACTATCACTATGAATAATGGTGTATTTTTTTTGGTCATAGCCTTTTTGTTGTAAGATACTGATAATTTCTTTCTTATCCCCCACTAAAATAGGTATACATAAATCTAACATCA
>JAQUCY010000030.1 GCA_028685975.1 Acholeplasmataceae bacterium
AGAATGAAAGAAATCGTAATCGCGTAGGAGGCAAAACAGTGGTAGAATTAACCCCTATGATGAAGCAATATAATTTAATCAAAAAAGATTATCCTGATATGCTGCTTTTTTATCGCATGGGTGATTTTTATGAAATGTTTGGCGATGATGCTATTCTTGGCTCTAAAGCCTTGGAAATCACTTTAACTTCCAGAGGTGCAGGTGAGCAGGGCAAAATGCCGATGTGTGGTATACCGTACCATGCTGCAGATACCTATGTGGCAAAGCTAATTAATCAAGGGCTTAAAGTAGCTATTTGCGAACAAGTGGAGGACCCAAAGCTTGCCAAGGGCATAGTGAAACGGGAAGTTATTAGAGTTATTACACCAGGTACACTTGTGGATTGTAATTTACTAAAAGAAGCAAATGCTAATTATCTAGCTGCGGTTTCTCATAATGGTAATGGTTATGGTATAGCTTACAGCGATATTTCTACGGGTGAGTTTTATGTAGCTGAAGTCACTATTAAAAAGACTTCATTATTACAGAATCTTTCAATGTCTACAATGGCACTTGGTGGCAAAATTCAAACATGAGGTTGGAATGAGTGAAACCTTAAAAATTCCATTTGATAAAGCCTCTCTTAAATACCTTCATTTAGCACTCAGTTTGAAGGAGCGTTACGATTTGATTGACTAAACAAACCATTCTACAATTTAATGAAACCCAAGAATCAATTAACCAGCTTTATGCGATAATAAATACTTCTATTGACGATGAAGAAGTTTTTTATGCGCGTATTAAAGCTGGTTTTATGCTATACAATCAACATTATTATGTAGAATCTAAAGAACACTTAATTGAAACCTTAGATTATTTTAAACACCAAAAAGAAGATCCTTTATATGATCAAGTTTTGACCAGAATAATTGATAGTTTATTAATCTTAACGGATAGAGAAGCACTCAAATATATTAATATTAGAAAAGAGTCTTTAGCTGTACTAGATTATTATAAATACACCTTAAATCTCATTGATTATAAAAAGGCATTTGATGAAGATTACTATTCTTTAATTGATTCACTTAAAGAAACAACTATTCCCAAAGAAACCTTAATAGATTTACTATTAGAGAGATTACTTAATAATCCAAACATAGACTTAGTTTCAGAAATCAATGAAATAAAAAATTTACAACCAAATGAAACACTTATTAAAGATTTAGACTTAATGCTCTATGAACACTTATATGAAACTAACCAAACAGAAAAATTATTAGAAACTTTAGAAGAAAACAGTTTGTTAGAAGTTTTTTATAAGATATTAATATATGTAAAACAAGATGATTTTAAAAAAACTCAAATTCTCGAAGTAGAACACGAGCATGAGTTTTTTAATTTACCTTTGAACCTTCAAAAACGTCTATATGAAACATTAGTAACTTTTTATAATAAGCACTTGGATTTAAGAAGTGTTGAAACTTATGAACGAAATTTAAAAAAAGTTAATAAAGATATTTCAAAAGAAGAAAAACAAGCCATCTCACCTAAGTTTGTTCCTGCTTTTAGCATTCCTAAACTAGGAAAAGAACCTTTAGAAATAGGGGATGATGTTAAAGAAATAGTTGTAAAGAAAAACAGTTTTAATAACCAAAAACCATTATATTTACTCGATAAATTTATTATAGAAGTTTTGTCGATAAATAAAGATTTATCGTTGCATGAACATCTAAGAAGAATGTTTGTTTTGATGTCAAAATATTTTGAGTTTAGTGATATTCTTATTTATCTCAAACCTCAAGTGTTTCATTATAAAGTTGAACGACTTTATGAAAAAAAATACGATAGACATACAATTGATGCCTCGCTTTTAGGGATATCAGCCAATAATTATACCGATATTATTGAAAAAGTGAATATAATTAAGTATGACTATGATATTATTACCAATCAACCTCTAACAAAAACTGATGTTAAACAAGTATATTGTTATGCACTTCCAAAAAAATCTAGTATGTGTTTTTATCAAAGAAAAGAAAAAGAGTTGTTATATGATGATTTAACTTTTAAACTTTTAAGCGATTTTGTAGCATATGAACTTGGCCTATATAACCATTTAAATAAAGTGAAACAAAACGAATCCACTATGACTCAATTTTTTAATAGTCATGTCGCTGGTTTTTCAATATATAAAAATCAAACATATATTGGGAATGAACATTTTAATGCACTTTTTAAATTAAAGAAAGACGATACCATTGAACAGTTTTTGAAATTATTTCAACCCATTGATCAAATTGAGTTTAGAAATCAATATCAAAAGCTTGAAAGAGAAGAAATTGATGCTTTTGAAATAGAGATACCATTTGATAATCAAGTTTTATGGATTAAACAAGTTAAACATGATGAGATAATTTATGGCATCTATTTAGATGTAACAAACCAAGTGAAAGAAAAAGAATCTTGGATCGCAAAAGCACTCACAAACCCAACTTCAAATTTGTTGACACTACATGAGTTTGAATTAAGATTTGATTCATTCACTAATTCTAAAACAACGTTCATTTTATTGGAATTAGATGGCTTGGATCATCTTGAGTCTATTTACGGTAAAGCTTATGTATATAATTATTTTATTGATTTTTCATTGATTGTATCAAGTTTATTTGAACTCGTGTATCAATATGACAGTTCAACCTTATTAATTGTCTTAGAACTAAATGATATTAGAGCAGTGGAAAAACAAATTGCTGCTTTGAATCAACTAATTCTTAAAGAAAATGCAATTCGAGAAGGACAAACGGCCTTTAAGTACAACATGGGCGTTATCCGTTATCCGGTTAACACGAAAGAAACATCATTAAAAAAAATATACGCTTATTTAAGTCAAGCATTATATAAAGCTAAAATGATTCATTCAAATAAAACACATCAATACTTTAATTATGAAGATTATCAACAAGACATCTTTGAAACAGAGGTGATTAACCAAATAGACCGGTTAATCACCAGTGAAACCTTGTTGTTAAATTTTACTCAAATAGTCAATCAAACCACCAATAAAGTTTATGCATATGATGTTAATGTTTACAGCCCATCTCTTCAAATTGATGAAGCTTATTATTATACAGTAGCCTATAAACGTGGGATGATTGAGAAATTAGATAAATATATTTTAAGAGAAACATTTAAAGCTTTATCAGAAATTTATTTCCAAACCAAAAAATATATAAAATTATCTGTAACAATACATAGCGAAACACTAAGTGATCAATACTTTATTCCGTTTTTAATTGGTTTATATAAATCACATGGGATTCCTTATCATGTGCTAGATATAGTTGTCGCCATGAAAGATGGAAAAATGAGTGATTATGAGAAGTTAAAAGAACTTTCTGCTTTAGGAATATTAATCGGAACAGACACCTTAAACTTCATAAAGGAATCACAAACTAAAATATTCCATTTCAAAGATCGACCGAATAACCTAGACGATAAATTTTTGAACTTCATCAAAAATATGAAAGTATTTACGGATGCTGAACAAATGAGTTTAGTTATTTACCATGTTAATAGGCCAAAAGACCAATTGTTATTAAAACAGATAGGGATTGATTATATTAGAGGTAGAATGGTTGATAAAACATTTACTTTTGAAGAGATAATTCGTCTTATAAAGGGGGCATTATGATGTATCTAACACAGCTAGAAGAAATAAGAGAAGCACTGGTTAAATCTGATACTCAAAATTATTATAAGAGTATTTCCTCTATTAGCATTCTTGAACAAACCCCACTCATTTTTGAAGCTTTCAAAACCGAGCATAATTCACATACCGGCGCTATACTTTTAGATATTTATGGCTTGCTTCAAAACTTGTTTGTCTCAATTGACGCCCTCTATGATTTAAGTAAGATGACCATGCATTATAAATATAGCGTAAACGTTAACCAGAATGAGACTTTACGAGCGCTTAAATATATTAGGAATGATATTGTCGGGCATCCCACGCATCGAACTTATTCAGCTGGTGGTGTAGGTTACTCTCAAATTAATATTGAACAAACCACTAAACAGACGATTTATTATGATACTCATTTTTTTAAAAAGGGGACACATGAATCTAATCAAAGAGAAGTTCATACCCAAAATCTAATGAAAGCTTTTATCGATGAAGCGACTATCATAGTTCGTGAAGTAAAAAATCATTTAATTCAACCCACCAAAGGAACTAATTTATCAGAAAAAGCTTATATGTTTTATTCTAAATTGCAGTTAGAAACCTATGATAATAACCTTTTACAAGAACTTAAAGAAGATTTCAAAACAGAACATCAAATTGAAGAAAAGTCTCAAAATAGAGTCTTATGGCGTATTAGCCTGTTAGAGCTACTGGAGCGTTGGCATGACAAAGATTCAGAATACGATGAAGTAATTCAATATTTAATTAAAACTCAAGCAATCAAAATATATCAAATCTTATGTGATATTGAAGCAGTTACTCCAAAATACTTAACGAATAAAACACCAGAGTTATTGCTTAGTTTATATAAATTTTTCAAACAATACCCTAAGAGCTTACAATACATTGATAATCTTCATGATTCAACACATATATTTTATCAACGAGATTTAGAAGAATTAATTAAACTTACCAATAAATTTCCGAAAGCCTATAAATTGTTAAAATTTCTATCTAGACAATCTGACGGTAATAAAGTCTTTTTAATTGGATCAGCCATTCAAAAATATGACAAGAAAAAAATGTAGAAATCATCTACATTTTTTTATAACAAGTGGCTTAAAGCAACCAAGATAGATTCATAAACTTTAAAGAAAATATTAGTTTTATTAAGATCACTATAGGTTAATAATTTAGATTTGCTGATGGAATAATCCATGAAGGTTTTAACGTCTATTAAAGCTTTGGATTTATAAAACCAAACCGTATTTTCGTAGTGCAAATAAAATGATCTAAAGTCAAAGTTACAGGTCCCTACTGTAGCAACTTCGTTATCAATTAACATCATTTTAGAATGAACAAAACCAGGTTCATATGAATAAATAAATACATTAGGGAAACTAACTAGTTGTTTTAGGTAATATTCAGTAACCGTAAAGACCATTTTTTTATCAGGAATACCTGGGACAATAATATGAATATTAACACCGCCCAAAGCTTGAATTTTTAAGGCGTTTAACATATCTTCATCAATAATAAAATAAGGTGTTGTAATATAAATAGCTTTATTAGCACTGTAAATCATTTGAGTATACACATTTTTAGTCAAATAAGATTTGTCTAAAGGAGAATCCGTAAAGGGAACGACTACGCCATCTGGTTTTGATAGTCTTGTTGGGGCGAAAGGTTCTATCAAAGTCGATGTTTTTCTATGTAAATCCCACGCTTCTAAAAAGGAAGCTGTTAAGCTAAATACCGCATCTCCTTTTAACATTATTGCGGCATCATGCCAATGTCCAAATCGTTTTTTAATGTTAGCATACTCATCGGCAATGTTAATTCCACCAGTAAAGCCAACGTCTCCATCAATCACAATAATCTTTTTATGGTCTCGATAGTTCAAAGATACATTTAAACGTAATTTCATAGGGTTAAAAGTGACTGTCTTGATACCAACTTTTTCCATTCGTCTTCTAAATCCTTTATTGATTCTGACTGAAGAACCAAAATCATCATAAATTAATCTAACGTCTAAACCTTCTTTAACTTTTTCTAGTAAAATCGGATACATTGTTTTCCAAATTTGACCAGTTTCTTCTAGGATAAAATACTCCATAAAAATAAATTTTCGAGCTTTTTTAAGCTCATTAATAACATGTTCTAGTTTAACTGAACCACTTTCTAAGAAGGTAATTTCTGTATTCACATAGTGCGGATAAACTTCACTTTTTATATTATTGATTTGTTTATCATAAGGTGTTTTAACACTATGCGCTTCGTGAATTAAGGGAAGCATTTGTGATTTTCTAAATTCACTAATTTGATTTACCCGTTTCGCAGTTTTTCTAGTTGTTGTAATCGGTTTGAAAAACAAATAAAAAAGACCTCCAAAGATTGGGGCAATAATAATTGGGATAACCCAGCTAACTTTATAAACCGTTGGTTCGTCGCTTTTTAATATAAATATGACCATGAGAAAACTTAACCCATTCGAGATATAAAGAAAATATTTAAAATTTTCATTTAATAGCATTACAACGAGCACAAAAACAGTTATTTGTAATAAAGCTAAGAATGCGATAATTGTGACTTTATGTGTAATGAATTTTAAAAATCTTTTTAACATGGAGACACCTCACAAGTTCATTATATCTAATTTCGTTAATTTTCTCTATCTTGTTAAGACAAAATTATTGTTACTTTAGATTATTTACGCTATTTTAATGTATAATATGGTAGAGGTGTTATTATGAGAAACTTAACAATGTTAGTTGATTTTTATGAATTAACGATGGCTAATAGTTTTTATGTTTTAGATAAAAATGAGTATGCAACATTTGATTTATTCTTTAGAGATGTCCCAGATAATGGTGGTTACGCCATTATGGCAGGGTTAGAGCAAGTGATTCAATACATCCAAGAATTAGAATTTTCTAATAGTGATATTGAATATTTAAGAAGTAAGAAATTATTTGATGAGGGTTTTTTAAATTATTTAAAAAATTTCAAGTTTACATCAACTGTTCACGCGATAAGAGAAGGAACCCCAATTTTTCCGATGGAACCCGTTTTAACCGTTACTGGTCCTATTATTGAATGTCAGTTAATTGAGACAATGTTATTGTTGACGATTAACCATCAAAGTTTAATCGCAACAAAAACCGCAAGAATAGTACATGCGGCTCAAGGTAGAACAGTAATGGAGTTTGGTTCAAGACGCGCTCAAGGTTATGATGCAGCTAACTTTGGGGCAAGAGCTGCTTATATTGCAGGTGCAGTAGGTTCAGCTAATACGTATACTGACAAAACTTTACAAATCCCAGCATTAGGCACGATGGCACATTCTTATGTTCAAAGTTTTGATTCTGAATATGAGGCTTTTCTCGCTTATGCAAAAACATATCCATCCAGTACTGTATTATTAGTTGATACCTATTCCACCCTACATTCAGGCTTACCCAATGCAATTAAGGTTGCTAAAGAGTATTTAGAGCCTAGAGGTGAGCGTTTAAAAGGGATTAGAATCGATTCTGGAGATTTAACTTATTTATCAAAGTCAGCACGACAGATGTTGGATGAAGCTGGTCTAACTGACTGTAAAATTACTGTTTCCAATTCTTTAGATGAATATCTTATTCAAGAACTTTTAAGACAAGGTGCACAAATCGACTCATTTGGAGTTGGTGAAAGACTAATTACATCAAAAAGTGATTCAGTGTTTGGAGGCGTTTATAAGTTATCTGCTTTAAAGAAAAATGGTCAATGGATGCCTAAGATGAAACTATCTGATAATCCACAAAAAACGACTATTCCTGGTCAAAAACGTTTATATCGTCTTTTTGATGAAAATAACATGATGATTGCAGACGTGATTACTTGTGCAAATGAAGTTATTGATCCTAATCAACCATATCTTTTATTTGATCCAGTATATCCTTATAAAAATAAAACAGTTAAAAATTTTAAGGTCGTTTCCTTACATGAACCGATTTTTATAGAAGGAAAACTAGTTTATAAAAAACCTACTTTAAAAGAAATAAGAGAATATCACCAAAATCAAATGACAACCATGTGGGATGAGGTAAAGCGTTTTGAAAGACCACATCAATATTATGTTGATTTATCTCAGCCATTATGGGATTTAAGACAAGATATAATAAATGAAATCAAAAAGAAAGAAACCGTTGTCTAACGGTTTTTTTACACATAAAATCCATTTGAATTAATCAGCATTTTTGACTATAATAGATAATGTGTGTAAAGGAATGACATTAGTGACCAAAAATGAAGTAAGAAAACAAAATATACTCTATAATCCAAATATGGTAAAAACCATGACAATCATGGCATTACCATTATTTTTATCTAACTTATTAAAAAGCTTTCATGACATAGTTGACTCTTTCTTTTTAGCGAGAATGGATGTAGTTCCTGAAACCATTGCTTCCAGTTTAGCAACTATTAATATTCACTGGCCAATTTATAATATGTTTAATGCATTTGGGATAGGTTTATCCATCGCAGCTGTCGGTATTATTAGCCAATATGTAGGTGCTAAACAAGAAAGAGAAGCTAAAGTATACTCAGGCAAACTGATTACCTTTGCTTTTACTTTAGGGATTGTTGTTACTGCATTATTGTTTTTTTCTGCCCCACTCATTTCTTATCTCATGGGAGCAAAAGGTCAAACCGATGAATTTTTTATAAGATATCTAAGATATAGATCTTTTGAGTTCCCTTTTTATTATGTATTTGCAGTATACCAATCAATTAGGCAAGCAAGAGGCGACACAGTATCACCAGTAATTTTATCGGTATTTTCTATTCTTTGGAATATATTGTTTACTTGGTTATTTATTAGTATCATGAATATGGGAATTGATGGAGCTGGAATTTCAACATTATCTGCACAACTGGTTATATTTCCGTTTGTTTTATGGGGGTTATTTAAATCAAAAAAACATCCAAATGTTGAATTAAAAGACTTGGGCTATGATAAAAACATCTTAAAAGAAATTTCACGGTTTGCTTTTCCGAGTGCTATATCACAAATGTTATCATCATTAGGCTTTGCTGTTATTCAAGCAATGATTTTGTCATATGGTGATGTCGTCAGTAGTGGTTTTTCAACGGGTAATAGAATATCTAGTTTATTATTAAACCCAGCGATGGCCATTGGCTCTGTGCAAGCAGCTTTTGTGGGGCAAAATATAGGCAATAATAATCCTGATCGCGCTTTAAAGAGTTATAAGATATCTAGAAATATGAGTTTTATTTTTATGATGGTGGGTATAATTATTGCGATTCCACTTGCACCACAGTTAATAGAAGCTATAATTGGAGATAAGAATCCTGCAATCAACGCAGTGGCATTAGAATACGCATTTTGGATTTTGAGTACGCAGCCTTTGATGGCACTGTTCACCAATTATATGAGTTTATTTAATGGTAGTGGCAATAATAAATTTTCACTACTGATGAGTTTTGTTAGATTATGGGGACTTAGAGTACCACTTGTGTTATTCTTTATGTATGGAACCACTATTGGTTATCCGGGTATTTGGTATGCAATGGTTATTAGTAATGTGTTAATATTAATATTAGGACAGTACTTATTTAGAAAAGTAGACTTCCAAAAAAAGGTGAAAACAATTGATTCTAAACCAATTAAAGCAACAATTTGATTTTGTTGGAGTAATTGACATTAAAAGATATATAAATTACACCAACACTAAGGTTGATTTAAGTGAATTTAAATCAATATTTGTTGTGGGACTTGCTTATAATCATGATATTTTACCACACACAAAAAAGGCTTTTACGGCATCTATTTATACATACGGACTTGATTATCATTTGGTATTTAATGAGCTATTTAGTGCGTTAAATTTCGATGATAATTATCAAGGACTTGTCGATAATCATAACCTTGATGAAAGAGTTGCTTTAGAATTGACTGGAATGGCCTTTAGAGGTAAGAATAACCTGATGATCCATCATGAGTTTGGCAGTTATTTCTTTATTGGTTTAGTATTGTCTAAAATCCATCATGATGAAATAATTGTAGAAAATACTAATTCTTGTGGAGAATGTGTTAAATGTATTAAGGCTTGTCCGGTTGAAGCTCTTACTGATGGTTATAAAGTAGATAAATGTATTAGTGGTTACAATCAAACAAAAAAGATTCTTACACCAGAAGAAGTAAAACACAACTACTTATTATTGGGTTGTGATATTTGTCAAAGAGTCTGTCCTAAAAATAAGGGACTCAAGATTATGAACCATGAAGCTTTTAAGATTCATCAACACGCTTATGTTGAATTAAATGATTTATTCAATCTATCAAACAAGGCATTCAAAGATAAATACGGAAAAGCAAGTTATCTATGGCGCGGTAAAACCTTATTGATGCGAAATGCTTTAACGATTTTACTAAAACAAAATAATCAAGATTACAACGGATTCATTAAAGAATCACTCAAAAGTACTTTTTATCCCGATTGGTATAAAGATACAGCAAAATATGTCTTAGAAAAGTTAGAGGGATAATTATGTTAAATATTGTTTTATATGAACCAGAAATTCCACAAAATACAGGAAATATTATGAGAACATGTGTAGGCATTGACGCAAAACTTCATTTGATTGAACCTTTGGGGTTTAAATTATCAGAGAAATACTTAAAAAGAAGCGCATTAGATTATATTAAGAATTTAAAATATGAGGTTTATAGAGATTATAATCACTTTACCTCTAAGAATAAAGGACACTATTTTTTCTTAACACGCTATGGTAAACATGTTTATAGTGAAATTGATTTTAAGAAATATGAAGGCGATATTTATTTGATTTTTGGAAAAGAATCAACAGGGGTTGACAGACATATCTTAGCAAATAATTTGGACTTTACATTTAGGATTCCCACGACTGATAAAATAAGGAGCCTAAATTTATCTAATTGTGTTGCGATCGCGGCTTTTGAATACTTAAGACAATTTGATTATTTCAATTTAGAACGTTATGAACCTGAAACATTGAAAGGTAAAGATTTTTTAGATGATTTCTTATGAGAGTATTAGTAACTGCTTTTGAGCCTTTTGAAAATAGAAAAACAAATAGTAGTGTGGTGTTACTAGAAAGGTTGAACTTAAATATTGATAAAAAGGTGTTACCTGTTGACGCTATTAAAATTTATTCAGCATTTGAAAAACTTTCAGTTACTAAATATGATATAGTAATCATGTTGGGTGAAGCAAATATAACTAATATTAGGTTAGAACATGTTGCCAAAAATAAGCTTGATATGCGTGTTAAGGATAACAAAGGTAACCAATTTAGTAACCAACCTATTATAAGAGTTAAACCTCTTAATTTAAGGACTAATCTTCCTATAGATGAACTTAATTTAGATAAGTTTGATTTATCTGAAGATGCTGGTTCTTTTTTATGCAATATGGCTTATTATTTATTGTTGAATGATAGTAGTACATGTTTAAAAGCTTTTATACATGCACCCATTAATAATTCAGATTATAAAGAAATTTTGGAGGTGTTCATTCATGAAATTACCAAAGCATCAAACCTTAGGTGAAGAACTCGCTAATGCGATAAGTCATGGGATAGGGGCACTATTGAGTATAGTTGGACTAATCTTAATGATTATTAAAGCGCCAACAACTGAAGCGATTGTTGGGGTTAGTTTGTTTGGATCCTCAGCCATTATTCTTTATACAATGAGTTGTTTATATCATGCGTTTAAAAGAGATTCGGTTGTTAAAAGAGTATTTAGACGTTTTGATTATGCGAGTATTTATTTACTAATTGGTGGGACTTATCTGCCTATTTTCTTCATTGTTTTTGAACATCCAATAGATTATCTATTCATAATTTTACAATGGACCATAATCATAACTGGTATTACTTTAAAGACAGTTCGGTTTTATAAGTTTAAATGGGTTCATTTCGTCTTATATTTATTATTAGGATGGAGTGGTATCTTGGTCTTTCAACCATTATATCAAGCCAGTCCAGCCGCTTTTTACTGGATATTAGCAGGTGGGATGAGTTATACAATAGGAACCATATTTTATGGATTAAGGAAATTCAAGTATAACCATTTTATTTGGCATCTATTTGTATTGGGCGGAACTATCCTCCATTTTTTCGCAATTTACTTACATCTTTTATAGTCTTGATAATAAACGGATTA